>NZ_JBOICG010000086.1:0-2494 GCF_050739995.1 Pseudomonas sp.
ATGCTTGGCTGATACACCGCTATCGGGGGCAAGCCCCCTCCCACATTTCAGAGCATATTTTTACTGGCCGGAGTTGATGGTGATCTTCTCGACCGCACCTTGCTCCAGGTCCCACTTCTTCAGAATCTTGCCGTAGGTCCCATCATCAATCATGCCTTGCAGCGCTTCACTGATCGCCGCGACCAGCTCAGTGTTGCTCTTCTCAATCCCAAGCCCGGTGAACTGCTTGGAAATCGCCAGGCCCACCGGCTTGTATTTACCTTTATCCAGCGACATCAGGTACGGAATGGTCTCGCTGCCTTGCATCGCCGCATCCAAGCGGTTCTGCTGCAACTGCGCCCGCGCATCCGCCGAGCCTTCGGTGCCAATCACCACGATGGCCGGCTTACCCGCCGCTTCGCAGTGTTCCTTGCTCCATGCGGTAATTTCCGACGGCCAGGTGGTACGGCGGCTGGTGCCGACTTTTTTACCGCTCAGGTCAGTCAATTCCTTGAGGTCTTCACGTTTGGCCAGGGTGTACAGCTGTGGGCCGCTGGTGAAGTAGTCGATGAAGGTCACCGCCTTCTGGCGTTCGGCAGTGTCGGTCATGCCCGATAGCACAATGTCTACGCGCTTGGTGGTCAGGCCGCTGAGCATCTGTTCGAAGCCGGTTTCCTGCCACTTGATCTTCACGCCCAGGCGTTCGGCCAGGGCGTTGCCCAGGTCGAAATCCAGGCCGGTGAGCTTATTGGTAGCGGTGTCCTTGAAATCCATCGGCGGATAATTCGGCACGATGGCCGCGCTGATCTCACCCTTGTCCTTGATTGCCGCCGGCAATGCCGCGAAAACTGCAGTGGAGGCCATCAGGCCTGCGAGCAACGTTGGGATAAACAATTTTTTCATGGGGGCGTTCTCGTTTGTTTTTTAGTTAAGTGCGAACGGCAGAAATAAAGCTTTGGGTACGCGGGTTTTGTGGGCTTATTAGAATTTCTTCGGGGCTGCCGGCTTCCACAATCTGGCCGGCATCCATAAACACCATGCGGTTGGACACTTCGCGGGCAAAGCCCAGCTCATGGGTGACCACGATCATGGTCATGCCGGTGGTGGCCAAATCACGCATCACCGACAGCACTTCGCCTACCAGCTCCGGGTCGAGGGCTGACGTGGGTTCGTCAAACAGCATCAACTTGGGGCGCATCGCCAACGCTCGGGCAATCGCCACACGCTGTTGTTGCCCGCCGGACAATTCCACCGGGTAGGCATTGCGCTTGTCTGCCAGGCCGACGCGGGCCAGCAGTTCCAGCGCATCTTCGATGGCCTCCTTGGGCGAGCGCTTGAGCACCTGGCACGGCCCTTCGATGATGTTCTGCAATACGGTCATATGCGGGAACAAATTGAAGCGTTGGAACACCATGCCGGTAGCCAGGCGCTGGCGGGCGATCTGCGATTCGTTCATCTCGTGCAGCTTGTTGCCGATCACCCGGTAGCCCACCAGTTCGCCGTCGACCCACAGGCCGCCCTTGTCGATTTTTTCCAGTTGGTTGACGCAACGCAGCAGCGTGCTTTTACCGGAGCCGGACGGGCCGATGATGCACATCACTTCACCTTGTTCGACCTCGATGTTGATGTCGCGCAGCGCGTGATACTGGTCGTAATACTTGTTCAGGTTGACGGCCTTGACGATGCTTCTCATGGGGCAAATCTCCTCAACCCAGACTTACGAACGCTTGCCGGCGCCGCGGGCAAAACGACGCTCGAGGCGGCTTTGACCAAATGAAAGAACTGTCACCACCGCCAGGTACCAGATACCGGCCACAATCAGCAGTTCCATGACCCGGGCGTTGGCGTAGTAGATGTTTTGTGCGTTGTGCAGCAGCTCCGAGTACTGGATCACGCTGGCCAGGCTGGTCATTTTCACCATGCTGATGAACTCATTGCCTACGGGCGGAATGATCACGCGCATCGCCTGCGGCAGAATCACCCTACGCAGTGCTTGCAGGCTCGGCATGCCGATGGATTTGGCGGCTTCATACTGGCCGGTGTCCACCGACAGCAAGCCGGCGCGCACCACCTCAGCGGTATACGCGCCCTGGTTGATGCTAAGGCCGAGCAGGGCGGCCACGAACGGAGTCATCAGGTCGACGGTGTCGATGCTGAACAGGCCTGGAATCGCGATCACCGGGAAGATCAACGCCAGGTTGAACCACAGCAGCAGTTGTAGGATCAGCGGCGTGCCCCGGAACAGCCAGGTGTAGGTGATGGCCACATACCGCAGGATCGGGTTGGCCGACATACGCATGATCGCCGTGATCACCCCGATCACCACGCCCAGCGCCATCGCCAGGATCGACATGACGATGGTGTTCACCAAGCCCCAGAGAATGGCCTCAGACGTAAGGAACTGACCGATGTAGGACCATTCGATCTGGCCATTGGCGAATGCACGCAACAGCGCGGCCAGGGCAATCACAATCAAGGTGGCAAAAAACATTCGCCCGTAATAGCGACGCGGCAC
>NZ_JBOICG010000087.1:0-10453 GCF_050739995.1 Pseudomonas sp.
CCGTTCGGCCGCGCGCCCCAGGTGGCTGGCATCGGGGTCGTACATGCCTTGCATCTCGGCGACCTGTTGGGGGCTGACGATGCTGTAGATCAGATCGGGGAACAAATAGACCAGCAGGGCTACTCCCGCCAGGCTGCCAAAAAACAGCAGGCTGGCGATCAGCACAAAACGCCATTGTTCGCGTACCAGCCGGGGGAAGTCGGCCAGGATGAACGCCAGTACGTTCGCTGCCAACTGGCTGCGGTGGCGGTACAGCTGTTGGTGGCCGCGCAGCGCAAGTTGCTGCAGCGGGTCCACCAGGTAACTGCTATAGCCGCGCTCCTGGGCCAGGGCCAGGTGTTGGCACAAACGCCGATACTGATAGGGGAAGTCAGTGACGTCACCGGCCTTCGCTTTTCCTTGTTCCAACTGTTCAAGTTGTTTGGCGAAGGTTTGCCATTGCTGCTGGTGGCGGCTTTCAAACTGGCTCTGCTTCATGTCGGCCCCAGCAAGCCACGGGCCACACCGTTGAGCTGTTCCACGGCACGAGCCGGGGACACTTGCAGGGGGGCTGCGAGGATGGAGGCCAGTTCATGTGCTCGCTCGGCCGACAGTTCGCCTTGGCGTTCGGCGAAACCGAGGATGGCACGTTGTTCGATCAGATCCAGTGCAAAGGGCAGGCGCAGAGCGGCGGCTTGAGGAATGCGGGGCCGAACCAGCGGTTGCTCGCGGTAGACCACCAGCGTACCGGCCGCCAGATCGCCGAGCCGTTTGAAATGCGGATGTTGCAGGCAACTGATGGCGCCGAGAAAGTAGCCGAAAGGCAGCATGTCGACAAAACGTAATAGGTTACGGATCAGGGACGCCGACCAACCGATAGGTGTGCCGTCGTCCTGTACCACACGCAGGCCCATGACCTGCTTGCCTGGTGAGCAGCCCTGATTGAGGACTTCAAACAGCACCATGTACCACCAACTGACCAGGAACAGGAGCAACGAGCCCAGGCCAATCCCGATGTTGCCAAGCAGCGCCAGCGGCACAATCAGGATACCTAGGAGCAGCCCACGCAAGCCCAGGTCGAAAGCAAAGGCCAGTGCGCGCGCCAGCAGGCCGGCGGGACGCAAGGGCAGGTCGATACCCTCCGGGGTCTCGATCTGGTAGCGGGTGTCCAACGGAGCTGATGGCATTGCGATCCTTGGCAGTGCTGAGCAGTTAAGAGACACGGATGCTAGCAGTGTCGACGGTGGAAGCAACCATTCAAGGTATTGCTGGATATTTGTACAGTGTATGTATTGCTGGCCCCGGACGCCTGCCTGCGCCTAGACTTTGTCGATCTTCAGCACAGGAATAGCCCGTGACTTCCATTTTCTGGTACGACTATGAAACCACCGGCATCAACCCGCGCAGCGATCGCCCGCTCCAGGTAGCCGGTATTCGTACCGACCTCGAACTCAACGAGATCGGCCCGCCGCTCAATCTTTATTGCCGGCCAAGCGACGATATCCTGCCCCATCCGGCGGCCTGCATGATTACCGGTATTACCCCAGGCGTGCTCGCGGAGAAGGGCTTGGCCGAAGCCGATTTCATGACGCGGGTGCACGCCGAACTGGCGGCTCCCGGCACGTGCGGCGCTGGCTATAACACTCTGCGGTTTGATGATGAAATGACGCGCTACAGCTTGTATCGCAATTTTTTCGACCCTTACGCACGGGAGTGGCAGGGGGGGAACAGCCGTTGGGACTTGATTGACGTGGTGCGCACCGCCTATGCCCTGCGCCCTGAAGGGATTGTCTGGCCAGAGCAGGACGGGCGGGTGACCCTTAAGCTTGAGCGCCTGACCCAGGCTAATGGCATCGACCACGGACAGGCCCATGATGCGTTGTCCGATGTGCGGGCGACCATCGCCTTGGCGCAGCTGGTTCGAGAAAAGCAGCCCAAGTTGTACGAATGGCTATTTCAACTGCGCAGTAAGCAACGGGTGATGGACCAGGTGCGTCTGCTGCAACCGATGGTGCATATTTCCGGGCGGTTTTCCGCCGAGCGCCACTATCTGGGTGTGGTACTGCCATTGGCCTGGCACCCGCGCAATCGCAATGCGTTGATCGTCTGTGACCTTGGGCTCGACCCACAGGCTTTGCTGGAGCTGGACGCCGATGCTTTGCGTCAGCGCCTCTACACGCGCCGTGATGACCTGGCCGAAGGCGAGCTGCCGGTTCCTCTCAAGTTGCTGCATATCAATCGGTGCCCAGTCGTTGCCCCAATGAATGTATTACGAGCGCAGGACCGTGAGCGGCTTCAGTTGGATATGGATGTCTGTCAGGCTCGCGCGCTGCGACTAACTGACGCACAGGAAGTTTGGCGCGACAAGTTGGCGGCCATTTACGCCGAAGAAGATTTTGCTCCGAGTGTTGACCCGGAGCAGCAGCTTTACGATGGTTTTATTGGTGACCGCGATCGTCGTTTATGCGAACAAGTCCGTGGGGCAGAACCTGCACAACTAGCACGCCAGCAGTGGCCTTTCGATGACCATCGCTTGCCGGAATTATTGTTTCGCTACCGTGCCCGTAACTTTCCTGACACCTTGGACAATGAAGAGCAACAACGTTGGAAACTTTTCTGCCAGCAACGTTTGTCAAATCCGGAGTGGGGAGCACCGAATACTCTGTTGGCATTTAAGCAGGCGTGTGCGGAGTTGGCTGTTAGTGCTACATCGTTTCAGTGCCAGGTACTGGGCCAATGGCAGGAATATGCCGATGCGTTGGCCGCCCGCTTGAACCCCTAGTCGGTAATTGCCGCGTATTCAGGCATAAAAAAACGCCAGCAAGCTGGCGTTTTTTTATGTGTCGCGTATCTGGCGCGAGCCCGACTCGGCTTAGCCCAGCAGGGTAGCCCAGCCTTCAACCACATCGCCGCCCCACTTGGCTTTCCACTCTTTCAGAGTCTTGTGGTTGCCACCTTTGGTTTCAATCACTTCGCCGTTGTGTGGGTTCTTGTATTGCTTGACCTTGCGAGCACGCTTGGTGCCGGTAGTTTTCACTGCGCCGCGGGGGGCTTTAACTTTAGACTCTGGGTCCAGCAGCGCGATGATGTCACGCAGGGATTTGGAGTATTCACCCATCAGAGTGCGCAGTTTGCCTTCGAATTCCAGCTCGGTTTTCAGCTTGTCGTCTTGGGACAGGTTCTTCAAACGGGCTTGCAGCTCTTTAATAGCTTCTTCGGTGGCACGGTATTCGTTGATCAGAGACATGTGGACTACCTTATGTAGAGCGCTGATTGACAGGGAGAGTGGCCCAATAATAGTCAGGCAATTTCATCAAGTAAACATTTAAGCAGGCATTTATGTGAATTACTTTGAATGTTTGTCGCAAAGCTACGCATTCGAGTTAATTAGTAGGTCGTAGGCCTAAAGATAATCTCGTTTGTTTTTTGATAAATGCTTGAGCGTGCCGTTATACGGTCATATTACGGTGGTAAAACCTTACGTTATTAAGGGGTGTCCCCACGGCGAGGTTCAGAATAAGGCGCAAGGAATACTGCAGTTTTTCTGCGCAATCGCTAGAATGGCGGCCTTTGCGAAGTTCTGGAGTTTCCCCCTAATGCGCACTTTTCGGCTGGTGATTGCTTGCCCGGACCGGGTTGGCATCGTTGCCAAAGTCAGTAACTTTCTGGCTTCCCATAACGGCTGGATCACCGAGGCGAGCCATCACTCGGACGATCTCAGCGGATGGTTTTTCATGCGTCACGAAATTCGTGCCGACACGCTACCCTTTGGTCTTGAAGCCTTCCGTGAGGCGTTTGCGCCGATCGCCGAAGAGTTTTCGATGACATGGCACATCACCGACACCGAACAGAAAAAACGTGTCGTGCTGATGGCCAGCCGTGAGTCCCACTGTCTCGCAGACCTGTTGCACCGCTGGCACAGTGATGAGCTGGACTGCGAGATTGCCTGTGTGATTTCCAACCATGATGACCTGCGCAGCATGGTTGAGTGGCATGGCATCCCGTACTACCACGTGCCGGTCAACCCGCAGGACAAGGAGCCCGCGTTCGCCGAGGTGTCCCGCCTGGTCAAGCAGCATGAAGCCGACGTGGTGGTACTGGCGCGCTACATGCAGATCCTGCCGCCAGAGCTGTGCCGCGAGTACGCCGGCAAGGTGATTAACATTCACCATAGCTTCCTGCCGTCGTTCGTCGGGGCCAAGCCGTATCACCAGGCTTCCCTGCGTGGCGTGAAGTTGATTGGCGCAACCTGCCACTACGTTACCGAAGAGTTGGACGCAGGTCCGATCATCGAGCAGGACGTGGTCCGCGTCAGCCACAGTGACAGTATTGAAGACATGGTGCGTTTCGGCCGTGACGTCGAGAAAATGGTCCTGGCCCGTGGCCTGCGTTACCACTTGGAAGACCGCGTACTGGTACACGGCAACAAGACGGTCGTGTTCTGATCCCGCGTAGTGATTGAAGTACCAAGGGCTTGGGCGTTAAATCGACCCAGGCCTTTTTTTTGCCTGCTGCACAGGACTTGAATGATGAGCGACCCACTGGACAAAGCCACATCAAAAGCCCCAGCCACCTTGGGGGAGGGCTGTTTGAGCCGGTATGACCCGGACGACCTGGACGCTGAAGACGGCACCGAATTTCCTGGCGCCGCCGAGCTGTGGGAGCAGGAGCAGAGTAAGGACAAGACCCGGGAGAAATGAGGCCCGCCGGTCTTTAGGCGGCGGGTGCAGGTGTCAGATCCGGAAGCTGCCCACCAACTGCTTCAGCCGTGATGCCTGTTGCTCCAGGTCAGTGCAGGCGCGCAGTGTGGATTGCAGGTTTTCCACGCCTTCCTGATTGAGCGTGTTGATCTCGGTGATGTCCATGTTGATCGACTCCACCACGGAGGTCTGCTCCTCGGTGGCGGTAGCGACTGACTGGTTCATGCCGTCGATCTCGCCAATGCGCTGAGTCACGCTGTTCAAGCGTTCGCCGGCCTGGTTGGCGATGTCCACGCTGTCCTGGCTGTGGCGTTGGCTTTCACTCATGGTGCTGACGGAGTCCCGAGCGCCGACCTGAAGCTCTTCGATCATCTTCTGCACTTGTTGCGCCGATTCCTGGGTGCGATGGGCCAGGTTGCGCACTTCGTCGGCCACTACCGCAAACCCTCGACCGGCTTCCCCGGCCCGGGCCGCTTCGATGGCAGCGTTGAGGGCCAAGAGATTGGTCTGCTGGGAGATGCTGGTGATCACCTCAAGGATCTGGCCGATATTGACCGTCTTGCTGTTCAGCGCTTCGATATTGCTGCCGGAAGCGCTGATCATCTCGGACAGCTGGTTCATCGCCTTGATGTTGCGTTCCACGACCTGCTGGCCGTCTTCGGCCAAACTCCGTGCGTCACTGGCTTGCTGCGAGGCTTGCGCCGCATTGCGGGCGATTTCCTGGGCGGCGGCGCCCAGCTCGTTGATGGCGGCGGCGACGCTGTTGGTGCGATTGGCCTGCTCGTCCGAATTGACCATTGACGAGTTGGAAGCGCTGACCACCCGCAAGGCCACTTCGTTGACCTGCTCGGTGGCCGAAGACACTTCGCGAATCGAGGTATGGATACGTTCCACGAAACGGTTGAACGCCTTGCCCAGGGTGCCGAACTCATCATTGTTCTGGATACTCAGGCGGCGGGTCAGGTCGCCTTCACCATCGGCGATGTCCTCCATGGCCCGGGTCATCACGTGCAACGGTTGCAGCAAGACGCGGATGAGCATGCCTAGAAGGGCGATGATGATCACCACCGCAATGATCGTCGCGATCACCGCTGAAGTACGGAACTGGCTGAGCATCGCGAAGGATTTGTCCTTATCCACCGAAATACCCAAGTACCAGTTCACCGATGGCAAGCCTTTGATCGGGGTAAAGGTCACGATATTGGTTTTGCCGTTGGCATCCACTTCGCTGAAGTCAGCGCTGATCTTCGGTGTGTTTTTCGGGTACACGTCGGCCAGGGCCTTCATCACCAGGTTCTTGTCCGGGTGCACCAGCACTTTGCCGTCGGCGCTGACTAGGAACGCGTAACCCATGCCGCCGAAGTTCAGCGCACTGATGTTATCCACCAGGGTTTGCAGGCTCAGGTCTCCACCCACCACGCCAATACTCTGGCCGCCCTTGGCGCTGGGTGTGGCGATGGAAATGATCAGTTGCCCGGTTGCCGCGTCGATATAGGGTTCGGTCAGCGTCGAGCCGTTGCTGCTCTGGGCGCCCTTGTACCAGGGACGGACACGCGGGTCGAAACCATCCGGCATCTTGGTGTCGGGACGGATGGTAAAGGCACCTTTACTGTCGCCGACGTAGGTCGCCATGAATGAGGATGTCAGCGCTTTCTGTTCCAGCAGGCTGGCGACGGCGGACGGTTCAGGATTGATGGCAATGTTCTGGGCGGCGTTTTCCACCAGGACAATACGCCCGGTGAGCCAGGTTTGAATGTTGCTGGCCGTGACATTGCCCATTTCATGCAGGTAGTTATTGAGGTCGTCGCGGATCGCGTTGCGTTGCAGGTAGTCGTTGTAAAGCGTGAACAGCGCGAAGGCGGCGATGACGATAAGGGAGGCTGCAAGCAGGATTTTGTGGCTGAAGCGCAGGTTTTTATTCATGGCTTGTAGGGTCCGCTAAGGTCTTATATATCCGAAGCGCGTCCTTTTGGGAGGCGCGAAATGGCAGCGTCAAAAAAGGTGTGATACTTCTGGTGATAGCTCTTTGTATTTTTGTAGGAGCTGTCTGACCTATTTTTAGACTTTGTGGGTCTCACATCTGCCTGTATCGGCTTGGCTGCACTAAAGATTAACCATAGGTGACGAAATGCCTGACTCCACGCAACTTCTTATCGGTGCCGGCCTTGACGGCCAGCCCATCGCCCAGGCCATGCGCCTGGCCAACCGCCACGGTTTGATTGCCGGTGCCACGGGCACGGGCAAGACCGTTACCCTGCAGCGCCTGGCGGAAGCCTTCAGCGACGCGGGCGTGGCGGTATTTGCCGCCGACATCAAGGGCGATCTCTGCGGCCTGGGTGCCGCAGCCAACCCCCAGGGCAAAGTGGCCGAGCGTATCGCCGGTATGCCTTTCCTTAATTACACGGCCAAGGCCTACCCGGTAACGCTGTGGGATATCCACGGGCAATCCGGTCATCCGTTGCGTACGACCATCAGTGAGATGGGGCCGCTATTGCTCGGCAGCCTGCTGGAGCTCACCGACAGCCAGCAGTCAGCGCTCTATGCAACCTTCAAGGTAGCGGACCGTGAAGGCCTGTTGCTGCTGGATCTCAAGGACCTCAAGGCACTGCTCAACCACCTGCGCTATCACCCGGAGTTGCTGGGCGACGATGCGGCGCTGATGACTACCGGCTCCAGCCAGGCGTTGTTGCGACGCCTCGCTGTATTGGAACAGCAGGGCGCAGAGGCCTTGTTTGGTGAGCCGGCGCTGCAACTCGAAGATATCTTGCAGCCCGCCAGCGATGGGCGTGGGCGGATTCACCTGCTGGATGCCAGCCGCTTGGTGCACGAGGCGCCGAAAGTCTACGCGACCTTCTTGCTGTGGCTTCTGGCTGAGTTGTTCGAGCAACTCCCCGAACGTGGCGACGCCGACAAACCGCTGCTGGCGTTGTTTTTCGACGAGGCACATTTGTTATTCGCGGATACGCCCAAGGCCCTGCAGGACCGTTTGGAGCAAGTGGTGCGCTTGATTCGCTCCAAAGGGGTGGGCGTGTACTTTGTCACGCAATCCCCGGGAGATCTGCCGGACACCGTGCTTGCACAACTCGGGCTGCGTATACAGCACGGCTTGCGTGCATTTACCACCAAGGAACAGAAGTCCCTGCGCGCGGTAGCGGACGGTTTTCGCCCCAACCCGGCACTCGATACCTTGTCGGTGCTGACTGAACTGGGCACCGGTGAGGCGTTGGTGGGCACCTTGCAGGAAAAAGGTACGCCGGAAGTGGTCCAGCGGGTACTGGTCGCGCCTCCGCAATCGCGGATCGGGCCGCTCAGCGAAGCCGAGCGTGCGGCGTTGATCGCCAGTTCGCCTCTGTTGGGGCGGTACGACAAGCCAATAGATCGTGAATCGGCCTATGAAGTGCTGATGGCCCGCAAGGAGCTTGGTAGCGAGGAACCAGCCACGCCAGCGGCCGAGGAACCGAGCTTCACCGACAAGGCCGGTGCATTCCTCGGGACGACGGCAGGCAAGGCGCTGAAGTCAGCGATGCAGCAGGCGGCCAATCAGATGGGGCGTCAGTTGGTGCGTGGTTTGCTGGGGTCTTTGTTGGGCGGCAGCAAGCGCAAGTAGCGGTTCAGGGCTTGGGCCTGGCATGGGCGGCCAGCCGCTCCAAGGCCGCGCGCAAGCCCGGATCGTTGATCCCGTCGGCCGTTGCCTGAAGGGTTTCGGCCGCATTTTCCGACAGGTCCATTGTCTGGCCCGTCGCGCTTTGCGGCTGGGTGGAGGGTTGCACCTTGAATTGAATACGCGTCAAGCTGGCAAACTCATCAAATGCCATCAATTGTCGCAGCAAGCGCTTTTGCTGATAGCGCAAGCGGGTCGCCCAATGGCCGTCTGTGACAATTAATAGCAAATGTCCTTCGCGCCAGGACGCCACATGGCAATGTTCCCGTGCAGCGGGTTGCAGCTGGCTTTCGAGCAAACGTTGCAAATGGCCCAGGCGTTGCGCGTGCCCAAAGATGGCTTTCAAGGGCTTGGCTTCGCGGAGCAACGCGCCAGGGGCGCGGGCTGAAAGTGGGCGAAATGCCATGTTTAGACACCTAAAGTAACAGAGCCGCCATCTTAGCAGAAAGCGCCTGTATGCCCCCTGGCCACGCATCGGCGCAGTTTTACCCGTGAAATCAATCGGTAACTTCTGCGCTCCATGGGTTGAAGTTCCAGTAAAAGCCCTTATTTTAAACAGGCCCTCTCACAGCACCATGCCAGCATCGGGGAATAACGCCACTTTCCTCACCCACGATTCCGGGTAGAATGCGCGTTCGCATGCGGCCGTGAGGGCTGCTCGGGCCACTCACGGTGCGCCCTCCATCCCTATGTGTGGAAGAACCTGCCGATATGTTTGCGCCTTTGTTAAAGAAACTTTTTGGAAGCAAGAATGAGCGCGAAGTCAAACGCATGCTCAAGACGGTGCAACTGGTCAATGCCTTCGAAGAGCAGATGGTTGCCCTTTCGGACGACCAATTGCGCGCCAAGACCCAAGAGTTCAAGGCCCGCATAGCCAAAGGTGAAACCCTCGACAAGCTGCTCCCCGAAGCCTTTGCGGTCGCCCGTGAAGCCGGTAAGCGTGTCATGGGCATGCGCCACTTCGACGTTCAGTTGATCGGCGGCATGACCTTGCATGAAGGCATGATTGCCGAAATGCGTACAGGTGAAGGCAAGACCCTGGTGGCAACCCTGGGCGTTTACCTCAACGCACTGTCCGGCAAGGGCGTGCACGTAGTGACGGTGAACGACTACCTGGCTCGCCGGGACGCCAACTGGATGCGCCCGCTCTATGAATTCCTCGGCCTGACCGTCGGCGTGGTAACGCCGTTCCAGCCGCCGGAAGAGAAGCGTGCCGCCTACGCTGCCGACATCACCTACGGCACCAACAACGAATTCGGTTTCGACTACCTGCGCGACAACATGGCGTTCAGCATGGAAGAAAAATTCCAGCGTGAACTCAATTTTGCCGTGATCGACGAAGTCGACTCCATCCTGATCGACGAAGCCCGTACCCCGCTGATCATCTCCGGCCAGGCCGAAGACAGCTCGCGCCTGTACACCGAAATCAACAAGCTGATTCCGCGCCTGACCCAGCACATCGAAGAAGTCGAAGGCGTCGTGACCAAAGAAGGTCACTTCACCATCGACGAGAAGACCCGCCAGGTCGAGCTCAACGAAGCCGGTCACCAGTTTGTCGAAGAGATGCTGACCCAGATCGGCGAACTGGCCGAGGGCGAAAGCTTGTACTCGGCTCACAACCTGGGCCTGTTGACCCACGTGTACGCCGGCCTGCGTGCCCACAAGCTGTTCCATCGCAACGTTGAATACATCGTGCAGGACGGCCAGGTCGTGCTGGTCGACGAACACACCGGTCGTACCATGCCGGGTCGTCGCCTGTCCGAAGGCCTGCACCAGGCCATCGAAGCCAAGGAAAACCTCAACATCCAGGCTGAAAGCCAGACGTTGGCGTCCACTACCTTCCAGAACTACTTCCGTCTGTACAACAAACTGTCCGGCATGACCGGTACGGCCGACACCGAAGCGTTCGAATTCCACCAGATCTACAACCTGGCAGTGATGGTGATTCCACCGAACAAGCCGCTGGCGCGTAAAGACTTCAACGACCTGGTGTTCCTGACTGCCGAAGAGAAATACGCGGCAATCATCAACGACATCAAGGACGGCATGGCCCAGGGTCGTCCGATCCTGGTAGGTACCGCCACCATCGAAACTTCCGAGCACGTGTCCAACC
>NZ_JBOICG010000088.1:0-2764 GCF_050739995.1 Pseudomonas sp.
CGTATCGACTGGTACATGCAAGTGCAGTTGATGATGGAGAGTAGGATGTGGCCCGAATCTCGGGTATTGGTGGCGTTGGACGCAGAGGGTCATCAGGTATGGCGTTCAGCCGTCCCGAAAGATTCAAGCCAAGTGGTCAAGCTGGGACACGAACAACTCAACAGTGGCTTGCTGTTTCCATCGTTTGTTGAACAATTGACGGAGCCTGAAATGCGTCAATTGTTGGGTGAGCGCGTGATTACGCAACGGGAAATCAGCGAGCTTTACCTTCGCACCCGAGACGTTTCTGATGATGGCCCTTCCTCTTGTACTTTGTTGCCGGAGGACGAACACGCTGATCCACTGATGCAACATTTGCGCGGACCTTATGCAAGGTTCGTAAGGTACCGGGACCGTTTACTACAAGCGGCCCACAGCAACAGAGGCCAGTTGTTCAATCGCGAGATATCAGACGGTGATGTTTCCACCGATGCCAACGTTCAACTGATCCAGCGCGACTTTCCTGGCCTGCCAAAATTGGCGGCCGAAGAACTGGTGACCCATGCCAGCAGTCAAGAGCTGGCGCGCATGCAATCAACATCGCGTTTGCCGCTGCGCCTGGCCGAAGAGGCACGTATTTACGTGCAGAAGGCGCGCGTCATGCGGGCACATGCTGATCTTCTGTTCGACAATCAATTCACGCTGGATGGCGTACACCTGGCGCTACACAAAATGGCCTCCCTGCCTGGGCTGCTGGAGGGGGCCTGTATCGAGCTGCGTGCGGATACCTACGACGGCCTTTTGCTGGACCGGGTGGGGGATGTCAATGCTCCCCGGCAACTTCGTCTTATCCATACCGATTTGACGGAGTGGAAACTCTGTAGCGGGCCGGAAAAAGTCGAGTATTGGCGCAGGGACAAGGATGCTTTTTTCAACGCGCTCTGGATGGCAAGCAGTGGCAAGTTCAGTGGTTGGTCGACGTTCAACGCAGCTGCACAACGGCTGAAAAAGCAGATTGCACAACAGTCGCTGAGTGAGCAGGTGAGCCGACGGGTGCTTGGTTTACAAACGATCAGGCCCGGTTTCAGATCCCCTATGCGTTTGGCTGACGGGCGCATCGGTTATCCACTCAGTCCCTTGGGTGGCGCGACTGATCGACCATCGGTTTGTAAGAGGGCAGCGATGGCGCTCTATCCATCGAAGTCCATGGAAGAGGTCGAGGCAATGCTTGGACTGGGGGATGCAGACGACGCTGTGCTGCTGGCGAAGCTGACCCAGCTTGAGGCGCAGTTTACAGAACTGGACCAGACGCTGATCAAGTGGCAGCAGGAAGGCGGACCAGGCTATGCGAGTGCCAGACGCAGGGTGTCGGGTACCATCAAGGCCGCCTGGCGCAGGGCTGGTGCTCAGGCATTCGCGGGTGATGGAACGCCGATCGGCCACGTACTGGATTTGTCGGATGAAGTGATCGGCGAGTTGCCGGCGATTAGCGCGAATATGGATCATGTGGGGAGACTGGTGCTACGTCGAATGGCGCTTTCGGACATCTCCTTGCCTTTTCTTAATGCTTTTGGCGGCTTGCGCTGGTTGGACATGAGGGAAAACAACCTGACGCAATTGCCGGAATTCGCCAATGGTGGGGCAGGGCTGACGAAACTCAACTTGAGTAGGAATGACATCCAGCTGACGGCCCCAAGCCGACTACGCCTGGAGGGCATGCAGAGTTTGAAGATTCTGAATCTGGCAGATAATCGTCGCCTGGGATGGCAGGCCGACCTGCGCCGCCTGCGCAATTTGAACCAGCTTTATCTGGCGGGCACCGACACCGCCACCTTTCCCGTCGGCGCCGAACAATTGCCTCACCTGGCCCGCATCGATCTGCACACGAACCGGATCACCACGTTACCCGAATACGCTTACCAGCATCTGGAGCGCATCAATGTGCATGACAATCCATTATCGCCGGCCACGCTCGCCCGGCTGGGTGAACCTTTCAACCCGGCGCAGTGGGGGGAGCACATCACCGTGGACGAAGCGCGCGGCTTGTGGTTGGAGGGGATGTCGCCCACGGAGTTGGCGCGGCGCGGCGGGATCTGGGATGAACTCAGGGCTAGCCCGGAGTCGGCCGCTTTTTTTACCGTCGTGGCCGATATCACCCGCAGTGCCGAGTATGCCAGTGAAGTAGCCCGTCCAGTCTTGGCCGAACGGGTATGGGACATGCTGGAGGCCGCGAGCGAAAGCCAAGGCATTCGCGAGGCGTTATTTACCGCCGCCGATGATCGTGTGACCTGCGGTGACGGCAGTTCGGTCGAGTTCATGAACCTTGAGAGTGAACTGATGGGGGCAAGGGCACTTGAGCTGGAAGAAACGGAAAATGCCGAGGGCGTACTGATTACCACCGCCAGAAAGCTTTTTCGCTTAATGCTGGTAGACGCCATCGCTCTACGGGATGTTGCGGCAAGAGGACCTGGATTCACCGAACAGGTTGAAGTCATCCTGGCTTATCGAACGCGGCTCGCAGACCGGTTGGAGTTGCCGGTCAAATCCCGCGGCATGTTGTTTCCCCAGCAGGCGAATGTGGCCCAGGTGGCTGTCGATGCAGCTTATGAGCAGGTGCTCAGGGACGAGCGTAACTCTGATGCTGAGGAGGTTTTTTTTGTTGGGCGCATGTTCTGGGAGAAGCACCTTCGCGCGCGCTATTCTCAAGAGTTCAGCGCGCTGATGGCGCAGGATCTCGAGCGGATTGACGCGAAAAGTGCTGCATTGTTCGAACTGTCGGATTTGC
>NZ_JBOICG010000089.1:0-2891 GCF_050739995.1 Pseudomonas sp.
GGCTTGCCCCGCGCTGGGCTGCGAAGCGGCCCCACCCCCATGCACCTCGGCGTTTCTGAAACACCGCAGCGTCCTTGTTGGGGCGGCTTCGCCACCCAGCGCGGGGCAAGCCCGCTCACTACAAGAGTTTGGCCGCGGTAGATTTTCTTAACTGACTGGCATTAGGGCTTGCCCCCGATAACGGCGTTTCAGTCGACGAATTTGGTGGCTGGATCAGCGCCATCGCGAGCAAGCCTCTTCCCACCCGGCATCATTCGCAACGCGGTGTTATCGCGCATGACGTAGTGGTGGTAGATCCCAGCCAACGCATGCAGCCCGATCAGCCAGTAACCGACGGTGCCGCTCAGTTCATGCCATTCCTTGATCTGTTTGGCCAAGTCTTTGTTTTCGCCGATCAGGGGTGGCAACTCCATCCCGTAGAACATCACGGAATGTCCCTGGGCACTGACGATCAACCAGCCCAGGATCGGCGTGCCGATCATGAACACATACAGCGCGATATGCATCAGGGTCGCCAGCAGTGATTGCCAGGCTGGCGGTGCCGGGACGATTTTCGGCGCAACGCCCAATGCACGCGCGAACAGACGCAGCCAGACCAGTACAAACACGGTCAGGCCGAACATGAAGTGCATTTCCACGATCAACGCCCGACCACCACTGCCTTTGGGAAAGATTCCACGAAGTTCAATGCAGGCGTACACCACCGCCAGCAGCACCACCATCAACCAGTGCAACGCAATCGACATGGTGCTGTAGCGCGTAGCTGAATTTTTCCACGGCATCGCTGGGTTCCTCACTCATCAGGGCATACCTCCGTTCTTTGGCGACGGAGTCCTTTAACTGTATGCCGGTTTTGAGCGGTTTGCCTGGCGCAATGCCGTTGTCTTGACCTCTATCAGTGGCTTTGCGGCATTTCACCGCGGGCCAGGCGCTGGTTGATATCGGTGATGACCGCCGGCAGGTCGGTGATGGTATCGATCAGGTAATGCGGACGTGAGCCTTTGAACATGGCCTCGATGCGTGTGCGTTCGCTGGCCAGGGTCGCCGGGTCCAGGGCACGGAACTGCTCGTAGGTCAGGCCCAGGGCGTTGCCGGAGCAGGTCAGGGCCACCGTCCACATCCCCGCGCGGCGGCCTTCAAGGATGCCCGGTACGGTGTCGTCGACCTTGACGCACGCGGCCACATCATCGATCCCCAGGGCGATCACGTTGGCCAGGGCCTGGGCCGGCCATGGGCGTCCGTTGGGGACTTCGTCGGTGGCAACCACGTGGTCGGCGATATAGCCGTTGGTGGTGGCCAGGGCGACGACCTTGTCCATGACCTGCTTGGGATAGCCGGAGCAGGAGCCGATCTTGATACCTTGCACCCGCAGTCGCGCAATGGTGTCGAGGGCACCCGGGATCAACGCCGAGTGTTCGGCGATCTTCTCGATCTGCAGCGGCATGAAACGCTGGTAGATGGTGGTGACGTCATCGTCGGTCGGCGTGCGGCCGAAGGCCTTGCGGTAACGCTCGGCCACCTGCGGTTGATCGCAGAGGGTACGGATATGGTCCCATTTACCCATGCCCATCGGGCCCCGGGCTTCTTCGATGGACACTTGCACGTCGAACTCGGCGAAGGCTTCCACAAAGATCTGCGTAGGCGCAAAGGAACCGAAGTCGACCACGGTGCCGGCCCAATCGAGGATCACGGCCTGGAGGGTGTTGGGGTTTTGATAGTTCATGCGTGTGATCCAAGAGAAGAAAGGTTGATATTCATAGCGTTCAACACCTCGGCGATGGCGGCGACGGCGGCGTGCATTTCAGCGGCGTCGACATCGCCGATGCAGCCCACACGGAAGGTTTCCACCTGGGTCAATTTGCCGGGATACAGGATGAAACCCTTGGCCTTGACCCGCTCATAAAACTCCTTGAACTGGTAATGCGGGTCTTGCGGGGCGTGGAACGTGACGATGATCGGTGCCTGGATCGCTGCCGGCAGGAAGCTGCGCAAACCCAGTTCAGCCATGCCTTCCAGCAGCGCCCGGCAATTGTTGGCGTAGCGTTGATGGCGTGCGGACAGGCCGCCTTCTTCGGCGTATTGCAACAACGCTTCGTGCAGGGCAGCGACCACGTGGGTCGGTGGGGTGAAGCGCCATTGACCGGTCTTGGCCATGTAGCTGTGCTGGTCGAACAGGTCCATCGCCAGGGAATGGCAGTTGCCTTGGGCGGCGGCCAGCGCCTGTTTGTCAGTGAAGACAAAGCCCATGCCCGGCACACCTTCCAGACACTTGCCGGACGCGGCGATCAGCGCGTCGAACGGCACTTCATGGGCATCGATCGGCAGGGCACCGAAGGAACTCATGGCGTCGATGATCAGGCGCTTGCCGTGCCGTTTCACCACCTGGGCGATCTCGGGCAGTGGGTTGAGAATGCCGGTGCTGGTTTCGCAGTGGATCAACGCGACGTGGGTGATGGTTCTGTCTGCTTGTAGCAGGCGCTCCACGTCGACGGCGGTGGTGGGTTCGTCTTCAGCGGTTTCAAAGGTGCTGAACTCGCGGCCGAGCACTTCGCAGATCTTCGCCAGACGCTTGCCGTAGGCACCGTTGATCAACACCAGCACCTTGCCGTTGCGTGGCACCAGCGTGCCAATGGCGGCTTCGACGGCAAAGGTGCCGCTGCCTTGCAAAGGCACGCAATGGTGGCTGGCGGCGCCGTTGATGATCGCCAGCAACTGCTCGCAGACGCTGGCAGTGAGCTGGTTGAAGCGGTCATCCCATGAACCCCAATCCACCAGCATCGCCTGGCGGGTGCGGGCGGACGTGGTCAGGGGGCCGGGTGTGAGCAGAATCGGCGTGGTCATTGCGGCTCCTCGTGAAGCGGTCGAGTCAATCTACGGCGCCTAAATTGCAG
>NZ_JBOICG010000090.1:0-5366 GCF_050739995.1 Pseudomonas sp.
GGGCTTGCCCGCGAAAGCGGTGTGACAGTGACAGATTCAGTGACTGATACTCTGCCTTCGCGGGCAAGCCCGCTCCCACACTAGACTGTGTTGTGCCCGTTTCAGAAGCGCACACCGGCCGTCAGCATCGCTGCATTGAAGCCCAGCAGCACAAACTCACTGGCCACCGGGCCGAAGTGCACGCCGACAGAAGGGATGATGGCCGGTGCCACGCCATATTTGTTGAGCGGGATCTTGTCGCGGTACTTGCCGCGATAACCCTGGAGTGCGCCAGCCGTCACCTTCACGTAAAACGGCGAGTCAGCGATGTCGTAGCGCTTGCCGGCGTAGACGTAATACGACCGCTGGCTGAACGAGTTGCGAAACGTCGCCCCGCCATACACCAGCCCTGACGCTTCGTTGCGCTCCAGGTTGATCAAATCCTGATGATTATTGTGCTGTGGGTCTGGTGAAAAGTGCCGGGTGTACAGGCTGGTCTGCGCGTACCAGAAACTTTTGTCGTCTTCGCTGGCCAACGCCGTGGCGGCCTGCGCCAATAGCAACAGGCCGGTCAGAAGGTATTTCATGGTTCGACCTCGATAGTCGTTTGAGGGGGCGGCTAGGGTGGGTCGCGGAATGCAGACAGTTTGACGGCTAGCGTCCTGCGCCGCCTGAACCTGAGCTGAAAGCAAGGCCGCCTATGCTTATGCAATCTGGGTATTATTTATGTAAGGAAAATCTCCTTAAGCTATAAGCAACGGACTACCGCCTTTCTGCAAATAACCAATAAATGACCGCCACCGCTCGCCAGCCGGATCGATCGTACGAACTCAGAGCATTGAAGTTCTGATTGTTGATTCAAAGGGGAGCGGTATGGGGAGCTACAAGAAGCACGCGCTGTACACGGCGATTTTGTCGGCGAATTTGCTGGCCGCTGTGGGTTTCAATCCAGTCCAGGCGGCCGACACGTCCGCCGTCGATGCACCCAAACTCGACACCGTGATCGTCACCGGCACCCGCGCCCAGGAGCGCACTGCCAGTGCATCGTTGTCGCCTGTCGACGTGATTTCCGGCGAAGCCCTGCGCAGTACCGGCTCCGATGAACTGGGTGCGGTGCTCGCACGGTTGATCCCATCGATCAACTTCCCGCGCCCAAGCCTGGTGGATGGTGCCGAGTTGGTGCGCCCGGCGCAGTTACGCGGCCTGTCGCCGGATCAAGTGCTGGTGCTGGTCAACGGTAAACGCCGCCATACCAGCGCTTTCGTCAACCTCGGCGGCGCCGTGGGGCGTGGTTCGGCACCGGCGGATCTGAATGCGATCCCGCTATCAGCGGTGGACCATATCGAAGTGCTGCGCGATGGCGCTTCTGCTCGCTATGGCTCTGACGCGATTGCCGGGGTAATCAACGTGATCCTCAAGCATGCCGACCACGGCGGGTCGATCTCCAGCAAGTTCGGCGAGTACAAAAAAGGCGATGGTATCCAGCGCAATCTCAGCGGTAACACTGGCCTGGCGTTGGGCGACAATGGTTTTATCAACCTCTCGGGCGAGGGCGCCGATAACGATTACACCAACCGCGCCGGCAATGACTTTCGCCCCGGCAGCGTAGGCTCAACGACCTACGGCCAGCGGGTGTTCCGCCAGGGCGAACCGGCCACCAACGAAGGTAAGTTCCAGTTCAACGCCGAATATTCGTTCAACGATGCGGCCGAACTCTACAGCTTCGGCGGCTACAGCAAGCGGCGTGGCGAGACGGCGGCGTTCTACCGCGCAAGCAATGCGTCCAACAACATCCCGGCCCTCAACCCCAACGGCTACCTGCCGTTGATCAAGGGCAACCTGGAAGACACCTCACTGGTCGTGGGCTTGCGCGGCTTGCTGGCTTACGATTGGCATTACGACCTGTCGGCCAACTACGGCAAGAACCAGTATGAGCTGGGCACCGAGACCATCAACACCTCCCTCGGCCTGGCGACGCCACGCAAATTCAACAATGGCACCCTGAGCAACGACCAGCGACAAGTCAGCCTGGACCTGTCCCGTGAATTCGATGTAGGTTTCCTGCCCTATCCCGTCTCGGTGGCTTTTGGCGGCGAATACTTGCGCCAGGGTTATCAAATCGAAGCGGGCGAACCGGCCTCTTATTATCAGACTGGCAGTTCGGGGCTCGGCGGGTTCCGTGATGCTGACGCGGGTAGTACGTCGCGCCACAACTGGGCTCAGTACCTGGACCTGGAAACCAACTTCACCGAGAAACTCAGCGCCTCGGCCGCCGTGCGGCATGAGGATTACAGCGACTTCGGCTCCAACGTCAGCGGCTCGCTGTCGGCCCGTTATGACTTCACCCCGCAAGTCGCTTTGCGCGGCAGTATCTCCAACGGTTTCCGCGCACCCTCCCTGGCCCAGCAGAATTTTGCCTACACCTCGTCGCAGTTGATCGGCAGCACCATCCAGGAGGCCGGCACCTTCCCGGCCAACAGCCAAGTCGCCCGCCTGCTAGGCGCCGAAGACTTGAAGCCGGAAAAGTCGCGCAACTACAGCCTCGGCCTGGTGCTGGAGCCGGCCGATGACCTGACTGTGACGCTCGATGTGTACCGCATCGATATTCGTGACCGCATCAGCCTGTCGTCCAACCTCAACCTGAACCCGGCGACTATCGCCTACCTGCAAGCCAACGGTGTCGGCAACATCAACTACACCAGCGCCCGTTATTTCACCAACGCTACCGATACCAGCACTGACGGCGTCGACCTGGTGGCCAACTATCGCTACCAGTTCGATAACGGCATCCGCTGGAATAGCACTGTCGGCTACAACTACAACCACACCAAGGTCACCGATGTGAAAGCCAACCCGGCGATCCTCGACAGCCTCGGTGCCAACCTGGTGCGAGTGGACCGCCGCGAGCGCATCGGTTTGCTTGGCGATACCACGCCACAGCACAAGCTGAGCCTGGGCAACGACTTCACCTATGGCCATTGGGCGCTGCACAGCAACCTCGTGCGCTATGGTGAGTTCACCAGCTACCAGGCGGACAAGGTCAACGACCAGACCTTCAAGGCGGCCTGGGTGCTCGACCTGTCGGCGGACTACAAGTTGAAGAACTGGACCTTCACCCTGGGCGGCGACAACATCACCGACAAATACCCGGAGAAGGTCAACGCGTACGCCAGCAGCGGTGGCAACCTCGCCTACAGCACTTTTTCGCCGTACGGTTACAGCGGCGCGTTTTATTACGGTAAAGTTGCTTACAACTGGTAATACACAGGAGGCGTACCGCTTTTCGCCATGACCGCCATTGAAACCGATCTTTTGCAATTGGCTTACCCTCCGCGGCTCGATCTGGGGCCGCAACTCACTCACGAACAGTTGATGAGCTCCATGCAGGCCACCATGGCCCGGCATAAGGGTGGGCCGGTCTGGCTATTTGCTTACGGCTCGCTGATCTGGCGTCCTGAATGTTCGTCGACCGAGCGTGTGCGGGCACGGGTTCACGGTTATCACCGAGGCCTGTACCTGTGGTCCCACGAGCACCGGGGTACGCCGGAGCTACCGGGGCTGGTGTTTGGTCTGGATCGCGGTGGTTCGTGCAGCGGGTTTGCCTACCGCTTGCCGGAAGATCAATTGGACGCCTCGCTGTACGCCTTATGGCAACGCGAAATGCCTTACCCCTCGTACCGGCCGCACTGGCTCAGCTGCCGTCTGGAAGATGGCAATCAGGTACAGGCGCTGGGGTTTGTGTTGGAGCGGCATTTGCCCAGCTATGCCGGCAACTTGCCCGATATTGTGCTGAACCATGTACTGCAAAGCGCTTGCGGGCGTTACGGCACTACTCGCGATTATGTCGAGCAGACCGTGAACGCCCTGCGTAGCCACGCCATGCCAGATAAGAACCTGGAGGCGCGGCTCAAGCGTTGTGCCAAGGATTGCTTAGGCGGTAGCTGACCGCGCCTCGCTGACGCTGTTGGTGTGCCACAGCGTTGGAATGAGGAACGCGATGGCCAGCAGACACGCGCCCACCAGCAACACAAACCCGCCATTCCAGCCGAAATGGTCAACGGTGTAGCCCATGGCCGCACTCGCCGCCACCGAGCCGCCCAGGTAACCGAACAGCCCCGTGAAGCCCGCCGCCGTGCCCGCGGCTTTCTTTGGTGCCAATTCCAGCGCCTGCAGGCCGATCAGCATCACCGGGCCATAGATCAGGAAGCCGATGGAGAACAGCGCGATCATGTCGATGGTCGGGTTGCCCGGCGGGTTGAGCCAGTAAACCAGGGTCGCCACGGTCACCAGTGCCATGAACACCACGCCGGTCAGGCCACGGTTGCCACGGAAGATCTTGTCCGACATCCAGCCGCACAGCAGCGTGCCCGGAATGCCCGCCCACTCGTAGAAGAAGTACGCCCACGAGGTTTTATCCACGTCGAAGTGCTTGGCTTCCTTGAGGTAAGTCGGCGCCCAGTCCAATACGCCGTAGCGCAGCAGGTAGACGAAGACGTTGGCGAAGGCGATGTACCACAGCATTTTGTTGCGCAGCACGTACTTGACGAAGATTTCCTTGGCGCTGAATTCTTCTTCGTGGCTGGCGCTGTAGCCTTCCGGGTAGTCGTTCTTGTATTGCTCGATCGGCGGCAGGCCGACCGATTGTGGGGTGTCGCGCATGGTGATGAAGGCAAACGCCGCCACCAGCAACGCCACGGTGGCCGGGACGTAGAACGCCGCGTGCCAGTCGTTGAACCAGGCCATGCCCAGCAGGAACAGCGGGCCGATCAAGCCGCCGCCGACGTTGTGCGCCACGTTCCACACCGACACCACACCGCCGCGCTCTTTCTGCGACCACCAGTGCACCATGGTCCGTCCACTTGGCGGCCAGCCCATGCCTTGGGCCCAGCCGTTGATGAACAGCAAAATGAACATCATGGTCACGCTGGACGTTGCCCAAGGTGCGAAACCGAAAATGAACATCACACCGGCTGAAACCAGCAGGCCGAAGGTCAGGAAGTAGCGTGGGTTGGAGCGGTCGGACACCAGGCCCATCAAGAATTTGGACAAGCCGTAGGCAATCGCGATCGCCGACATCGCCAGGCCCAGTTCGCCACGGGTGTAACCCTCGTCGATCAAGTAGGGCATGGCCAGGGAGAAGTTTTTGCGCAGCAGGTAGTACCCGGCATAGCCGAAGAAAATACCGGCGAAGATCTGCCAGCGCAGCCGTCGGTAGGTACTGTCTATTTTTTCTTCAGGCAGGGGTGCCTGGTGTGCGGCAGGACGAAAGAAAGCAAACATTCAAGAGCTCCAAATTTCTTGTTTTGACTGCGGATGCGAATGTTACAGTTTCGTTACCGAAAATAGCACCGCCTCTTATCTGCGGGCATAGGAATTGAGTGCAATTG
>NZ_JBOICG010000091.1:0-8828 GCF_050739995.1 Pseudomonas sp.
CCACACCGAAACGAAGGGTGATTAGCTCAGCTGGGAGAGCATCTGCCTTACAAGCAGAGGGTCGGCGGTTCGATCCCGTCATCACCCACCATTCGCTTCAAGTGTTACGCGCAGCGGTAGTTCAGTCGGTTAGAATACCGGCCTGTCACGCCGGGGGTCGCGGGTTCGAGTCCCGTCCGCTGCGCCATATTCGGCAACCTGGAATACTGAACGCCAGGTCGCCACAAGAAGCCCGCTCATCGAGCGGGCTTTTTTTTGCCTGGATTTTCTGTCTACAGCCCCATCAAGCGATAACCCACCTGCAACTCAGTGATGAAATGCTGTGGCTGCGTGGGGTCTGCCTCCAGTTTTTGCCGCAGATGGGCCATGTGCACCCGCAAGTAGTGGGCGCGGTCCACATAATCCAGCCCCCACACTTCCAGCAGTAGTTGGCGATGGGTGAGCACCCGACTCTGGCCGCGAATCATGGCGCAGAGCAGGCGGTATTCAATGGGCGTCAGGTGTACCGGCTGGCCTTGGCGCCACACTTCATGGGTCGCCAGGTCGACTTCAATCCCACCGAACGCCACCTTGCTGGTGGCCACCACGCTGCCGGTTTGCCCATGCCTGCGCAGTTGCGCGCGGATGCGTGCGAGCAACTCGGGCACGCCGAAGGGCTTGGTCAGGTAATCATCGGCACCGGCGTCGAGGGCCGCGACTTTTTCCTCCTCGCGGTCCCGGGCCGACAACACCAGAATCGGCACCGACAACCAGCCACGCAATTCGCTGATCAACTGTTTGCCGTCGCCATCCGGCAGGCCGAGGTCGACGATCACCAGGTCCGGTTGACGACTGGCGGCATGGATCAGCGCGCGTTTGACGCTATCGGCCTCGAATACCTGAAACCCTTCGTCTTGCAGGGCAATCCCGACGAAGCGGCGGATATTGGCCTCGTCCTCAACAATCAAAATGCGTGCAGTGCTCATAGGGCTTCCATGGACGGCGGCGTGCCCGCCGGTAAGGTGATGATGAAATGCATGCCGCAGGCGCGGTCCGGTTGGGTTTCGATGCGCCCGCCGTGGGCTTCGACGATGCGCTTGGCCAGCGCCAGGCCAAGGCCGATCCCGGCGACCGACGACTCCTGCCGGCCTCGCGCAAAGGCTTCAAACAGATTGGCCGGGGCCAGGCCCGGGCCGTTGTCGCTGACCTGCAGAACCAGGCTGTCCGAGGCAGTGTGGGCGGTGATACTGATAATGCTGCCTGGCAGGGTGTACTTGGCGGCGTTGTCCAGCAGGTTGACCAGCACCCGTTCGATTAGCAGCGCGTCGATCTCCAGCAACGGCAATTGCGCGGCGAGCGAGGTGCGCACCTGATGGTGCGCCAAGGGTTCACGCAACTGGCGCAGGGCGCTGCCGAGGATTTCTTCCAGGGAATGCCACTGTCGGTTCAGGCGCACGCCGCGCTCTTGCAGGCGCGCCATATCCAGCAGGTTTTCGATCAGCCGCTGCATCGACGTGGCTTGCTCATGGATACCATGCAGCAACTCGGTCAGTGGGCCGGGTGGGGCGTGAGGCAGTGCGGTGTCGGCGGCGCCGATCAGCGTGGTCAAGGGCGTACGCAGGTCGTGGGAAATCGCCGCGAGCAGTGTGTTGCGCATCTTCTCGCCTTCCATCTGCACCAGGGTGCTTTGCGCCACTTCGACGAAATGCACGCGTTCCAGCGCAATCGCCAGCTGGCTCATGCAGGCTTCCAGCAGGCGGCGTTCCTGCGGGTCGTTGAAGCGTTCACGCTGGGTCAGTTCCAACACCAGCACGCCGCGTACGCGCATGGGGGCTTTGAGCGGCAAGTAGCAGCCATTGGCCGCCGACAACGTATCGGTGCCGTGACCTGCGGGCTGGCCATGGTCGTAGCTCCATTGGGCGATGCTTTCGTCAATCGGCAGCCCGCTCGTGCTGACGCTGTGCACACCGTCGGCGGCGTCCGGTAGCGCCAGGCCGACCCGTGCGTCGAACACACCGCTGAACGTGCGCAGGGCGACTTCGCTGATCTGCTCCACCGTCAACGCTGCCGACAGGTCACGCGCCAACCGTGCCAGTGACGTGGCACGCCGCTCCCGTGCGGCGGCAGTGCGTGCTTCGTGGCGAAGGCGGGCGGTGAGTTGTCCGGTGATCAGGGCGATACCGAGCATCAATGCAAAGGTGAAGAAATACTGGGTGTCATTGACCGTGAATGAGTAGGTCGGCTGCACGAAAAAGAAGTCGAAACACAGCACCGCGAGCATCGCTGCCCACACGCCGGGGCCGCGTCCATAGCGCAGTGCCACCAGCACCACGGTGAGCAGAAACAGCATGACCACGTTCGCCAGGTCGAACACTTGCAGCAGCAATGCCGCGATGGCGCTGGCGGTGAAACAGGCGAGTGTGGCCCACAGATAAGCCAGGGTTTTGCCCGGTGTCGGCGTCGGTTTTTCGAGAACCGGCGCAGGCCCCGGCAAGACGCCGTGAGCCATCACCATCTGATCGATCTGCGGGTGATGACGACTGATCCGGTCGCTGACCGACTGATGCCAGAAACGCCACGCCTGACGCGGATGATGGCCCAGCACCAGGCGATTGGCATTGTGCTCGCGGGCGCAGGCAACCAGCGCTTCTGCGACGTCCATGCCCGGCAGCGTGGCCGTGTCGGCACCAAACTCGCTGGCCAGGCTCAGGGTTTTCATGGCGGTCAAGTAACGCTTGGCGCCGCGACCCTGGGCCGACGCGACATGCACCACGATCCAGTCGGCTTCCAGCTTCTGTGCCAGTCGCGCCGCTTCGCGCACGAGGCGTTCATCGCCGGCATCACCCGCCACGCCCACCACCAAGCGTTCGCGAGCAGGCCATAACGTCTTGATCGATTGTTCGCGACGGTACACACGCATTTGCGTGTCGACGCGATCCGCCGTGCGCCGCAGGGCGAGTTCACGGAGAGCCAGCAGGTTGCCCTTGCGAAAAAAATGCTTGGAGGCGCGTTCAGCGTTCGGGCCGAGATACACCTTGCCGTCTTTGAGGCGTTGCAGCAGATCATCCGGCGGCAGGTCGACTACCACCACGTCGTGGGCGTTATCGAACACATGATCCGGTACGGTTTCGCGCACACGAATGCCGATGATCCCACTGACCACGTCATTCAGGCTTTCCAGATGCTGCACGTTGAGGGTGGTCCACACGTCGATACCGGCGCAAAGCAGTTCCTCCACGTCTTGCCAGCGTTTCGGGTGGCGTGAGCCGGGCACGTTGCTATGGGCCAGTTCATCGACCAGCACCAGAGCTGGGCGCCTACGTAGAGCGGCGTCGAGGTCAAATTCGTCGAGGGGGGATTCACGGTGCAACAGCACGGCGCGGGGCAGTTGTTCCAGGCCGTCGAGCCACTCGGCGGTCTCGGCGCGGCCATGGGTTTCCACGACGCCGGCAAGTACATCGCGGCCCTGGGCAACTTCACGCTGCGCCGCCGCCAGCATGGCGCAGGTCTTGCCTACCCCGGCGTTGGAGCCGAAGTAGATACGCAATTTGCCGCGCAAGGCGGCTTGTTCTTCCTGCTGGATTCGGGCGAGCAGGGCGTCGGGGTCGGGGCGTTCGTCACTTAATGCGGGCATATTTGTCCTGATGAATACGGTCTAAGTGTGGGAGCGGGCTTGCTCGCGAATGCGGTGTATCAGTGACAGATGAGTTGACTGACACTCCGTATTCGCGAGCAAGCCCGCTCCCACATTGGATTTCGGTACTACACGAGACCTAATCCGCTCAATAACATGTCAATCACCTTGATCCCGGCAAACGGCACCAGCACGCCGCCCAGGCCATAGATCAACAGGTTGCGATTGAGCAGCGCCGCCGCGCCAATCGCTCGGTAAGTCACGCCACGCAAGGCCAGGGGAATCAGCGCGACAATGATCAACGCGTTGAAAATCACCGCGCTGAGAATCGCCGAGTTGGGGCTGCTCAGGTGCATCACGTTCAACGCGCCGAGTTGCGGGTAGGTCGCGACAAAGGCGGCCGGGATGATGGCGAAGTACTTCGCCACGTCATTCGCCACGCTGAAGGTGGTGAGGGCACCGCGGGTCATCAGCATCTGTTTGCCGACCTCGACCACTTCAATCAGCTTGGTCGGGTTGCTGTCGAGGTCGACCATGTTGCCGGCTTCTTTAGCGGCCTGGGTGCCGCTGTTCATCGCCACCGCCACGTCGGCCTGGGCCAGCGCTGGTGCATCGTTGGTGCCGTCGCCGGTCATGGCCACGAGCTTGCCTTGTGCCTGGTAGTCGCGGATCAGTTGCAGCTTGTCTTCCGGCCGGGCCTCGGCGAGGAAGTCATCGACGCCGGCCTCCACAGCAATGGCCGCCGCTGTCAGGCGGTTATCGCCAGTGATCATCACGGTCTTGATACCCATGCGCCGCAGCTCGGCAAAGCGTTCCTTGATGCCGCCCTTGACCACGTCCTTGAGCTCCACCACGCCCAACACCCGAGTGCCGTCGCTCACCACCAGTGGTGTACTGCCGCGCCGCGAGACTTCATCGACCTTGGCCTGCAACGCCGCTGGGAAACTGCCGCCCAAGGCTTCGATATGGCTGCGGATCGCATCCGCCGCGCCCTTGCGGATCGCCCGGCCTTCGGGCAAGTCGACGCCGCTCATGCGGGTTTGCGCGGTGAAATGCACGAAGCTGGCGCCCAGGGCGTGGATGTCCCGCGCGCGGATGTCGAATTTCTGCTTGGCCAGTACCACAATGCTGCGGCCTTCCGGGGTTTCGTCCGCCAGGGACGCGAGCTGTGCGGCGTCAGCCAAGTCGGCTTCCTTCACACCCGGCGCCGGCAAGAAGCTACTGGCCTGGCGATTGCCCAAGGTGATGGTGCCGGTCTTGTCCAGCAGCAGCACGTCGACATCGCCCGCCGCCTCGACCGCACGGCCCGAGGTGGCGATGACATTAGCCGACATCATCCGGCTCATGCCTGCCACACCGATGGCCGAGAGCAGGCCGCCGATAGTGGTAGGGATCAGGCACACCAGCAGCGCCACCAGCACGGTGGCGCTGATCACGCTGCCGCTGCCGCTCATGGCCACGGCAAAGATCGAATAAGGGCTGAGGGTGGCGATCACCAGCAGGAACAACAGCGTCAGGCCCACCAGCAAAATCGTCAGGGCGACTTCGTTCGGGGTTTTCTGGCGCTTGGCCGATTCGACCATCGAGATCATGCGGTCGAGGAACGACTCGCCGGGGTTGACGCTGATGCGTACCACCAGCCAATCCGACAGCACTCGCGTGCCACCGGTGACCGAGGAAAAGTCGCCACCGGCCTCGCGAATCACAGGTGCCGATTCACCGGTGATCGCACTTTCATCCACCGACGCGACGCCTTCAATCACCACGCCGTCCAGCGGTACCAGGTCGCCGGCTTCGATCAACACCACGTTGTCTTTGCGCAGTTGGCTGGCTTCCAGGGGTAGCCACGCGCTGCCGTGGCGCGGTTGCTGCAGCAACTTGGCCAGCGTTTGGCGCTTCATGCCACGCAGGCTGGCGGCCTGGGCGCGGCTGCGGCCTTCGGCGAGGGCTTCGGCGAAGTTGGCGAATAGCACGGTGAACCACAGCCACAAGGTGATGCTGAGGATAAATCCGCTGGGCGCTTCACCCTGGCCGCCCAGGGATTGGAACCACAGCAACGTGGTGAGGAGGCTGCCCAGGTAAACCACGAACATCACCGGGTTTTTCCATTGCGCCTGGGGCAGCAGTTTCTTCAGTGCATCGACGCCGGCGGTGAGCACGATACGTCGATCAAACAGAGGTAAACGAGCATTTTTCATGGGGGACATCTCTTACTCACTGACCGCAATAGAAGGCTGACGCGCATCCAGCGCCAAGTTGAGTTGCAGCACATTCACCCGTGGCTCGCCGAGCAGGCCAAGGGTGCGCGCGGCAGTGTGGGCGTTGAGCAGTTGCAGCAGTTCGGCTTCGGGGAGGTGCCGCAAGCGCGCCACCCGCGCCAGTTGCAGGCGGGCGTTGGCCACCGAGATGTGCGGGTCGAGGCCCGAAGCGGACGCGGTGACCGCATCCACCGGCACCGAAGCTTCGGCTGTCAGGCCGTTGTCCAGGCGATAGGCTTTGGCGCGTGCGGCGACCTGGTCCACAAGTTTCTGGCTGGTTGGCCCCAGGTTGCTCGCACCGCTGGCCCCTGCGTTGTACGGCTGCGCAATGCTCTTGCTTGAGTCTTGCGGGTCGGCACCGAGGGTCATGCTTGGGCGGCCATGGAAGTACGAGGGCTTTGTGAAGTCCTGGCCAATCAATGCGGAGCCGATCACCAGACCGTCGCGTTCGATCAGCGAGCCCTGGGCCTGAAACGGGAACAACAGTTGCGCGGCTACGGTGGTGAGCGCCGGGTACGCAAGGCCAGTCAGCACCATGAAAAACACCGCCGAAACCAGCACCGGGCGCAGCAGCCCTTTGAATATCGATTGAGTCGTCATCAACGTGTCCTCAGTTGTAGGTCTGGCCGGACAGCAACTGCAGTTGCTCCACCAGCGGGCCGAGCGCGAGCGCCGGCAAGAAGGTCAGGCCACCGACCACCAGCACCACGAACACCACCAGCACCATGAACAGTGCAGTGGCGGTGGGGATGGTGCCGGCACCGGCTGGCACGGTCTTTTTCCGTGCCAGGGAGCCGGCCACGGCCAGCATCGGCAGCATGGTGAAGAAGCGCCCGATCAACATCGCAAGACCGATGGTGGTATTGAAAAACGGTGTGTTGGCGTTCAGTCCGGCAAACGCCGAACCGTTGTTGGCGGTACCGGAGGTGTAGGCGTAGAGCACCTCGCTGAAACCGTGGGGGCCGAGGTTGTTGAGGCTGGCCAGGGTGTCTGGCCACAGGGCGGCGAGGGCAGTGAAGCCGAGAATGCTGATGGGATGGGCGAGCACTGAGAGCATCACCAGTTTCATCTCCCGAGCCTCGATTTTTTTGCCAAGGAATTCAGGGCTGCGGCCGATCATCATGCCCACCAGGAACACCGTCAGCAGGGCGTACTGGATCAGGTTGATAAAGCCCACGCCGTCGCCGCCAAACACACAGTTGAGCATCATCTGCGCCAGGGGCACGAAGCCGCCCATGGGCGTCAACGAATCGTGCATGGCGTTGACCGAACCTGTGGTTGCGGCGGTGGTGGTGGCAATAAACAAGCTGCTGTCGGCAATGCCGAAGCGCAGCTCCTTGCCTTCCATGTTGCCGCCGCTTTGCTCGATCGACAGCGTCTGGTTGGCACCGGCCTGGGTCAGCAACGGGTTGCCGGTTTGTTCAGCGCCGTACACCAGCGCGAGGAAACCGATGAACATCACGAGGAAGGTGCCGAAAAACACCCAGCCCTGACGGCGTTGCAGCAGCATGCTGCCAAAGGTGTAGGTCAGCGCTGACGGGATCAGCAACATGCTGAGGATGTGCAGGATGTTGGTCAGTGGCGTCGGATTTTCGAATGGGTGGGCCGCGTTCATGCTGAAGAAGCCGCCACCGTTGGTGCCGATATGCTTGATCGACTCAAAGCTGGCGACTGCGCCGACAATCAGCTGCTGCTGTGCGCCCTCAAGGGTGGTCGCCAAGGCTTGGGAGGCGAAGGTTTGTGGCATGCCTTGCCACACATACACCAGCGCCATGCCCACGCAGAGGGGGAGCATCACCCGGTAGAGCGTACGGGTGAAATCGACCCAGAAATTACCGATATCGGCCGAGCTCGAACGGCTTAACCCGCGGATGAAACCTGCGGCTGCCACCACGCCTGAAGTGGCGCCGACGAACATCAGGAAGGTGATGACGGCCATCTGGCTGAAGTTCGACAGGCTGGATTCGCCCGAATAAGCCTGCCAGTTGGTGTTGGTGATAAAGGACGCGGCGGTGTTGAACGCCAGGTCCGGGGTTTGCGCGGCCAACCCCAGCGGGTTGATCGGCATCACGGCCTGCAGGCGCAGGATGGCGTAGCCCAGCAGCATCATTGCCGCGTTCGATAGCAATAGCGCTGAGCCGTAGCGGGCCCAGCCCATGGTTTCCTGTGGGTCGATGCCCAGCACACGATAGGTGCAACGTTCCGGCAAGGCATGGCGCGTCCCGGTAAAGACCCGGGTCAGCCACTTGCCCATCAGCACGGCGAGCGCGGTCATCAATCCCAGTACCAGCGCGAATTCCAGCAAAGTGCTTAACATGTCGTGGCTCCGTTCAAAGCTTGCCCATGGCGACAATGGCCATGGCAGTCGCAACAAAAAACACCAGGGAGAGGCCTATAAACATCACGTCGTACATGGCGAACTCCCTAGAATCTTTCGGCGCGAATAAGGGCGTAACCCAAGTAAGCGAACAGCCCGACGGCACATAAGCCGCTGGCGATATAAATGAAATTAAGTGTGAGCACGGTGTAACTCCCCTGGTTGAATAAGCCGGGGAGGTTAAGGGCTTGCGTATCAAGCTCGGGCACTGATTGGTGGGGGCGGTATTAAGACGGTATATAGATCGGCTTTGGCGGGGCGAACGAAAAATAGGGATAGCCCGATGCCGGGGTATCCCTTTAAACGCTGGGGTTCTGCTGATTTTGACGACCCGCTTATTTGGCTTTCTTTTTCTTCTCGTTGCGGGTGGCGAGGTGTTCGAAGCAAAACGCGGCGGTGCCGAAGAGTGCAATCATTGACAGGACGACCATGCCTAAAGTTGAACTTTCCACGATGACTTCCTACGGGTTTTTGGGGTAGGAGGTGACGGTAGAGGGTGGGGGGTTAGTTGCTCAATAGGCACGACGTAATCGTTATGGGGAACTTGGGATCTATACGGAATCTTTACGGGGATATATCC
>NZ_JBOICG010000092.1:0-19579 GCF_050739995.1 Pseudomonas sp.
GCCAGGCCGTAACTCTGGCTGGCCGGGCCTGGCAATACGTGGTGCAGGAACACGATACGCTCATTGTGCTCGGTGGCGTTGAGGTGCACGTTGGCGACCAGCGGCTCGCTTTCCGGCAATACGGTCAGTTCGAAGTAGTGAGTGGCGAACAACGTATAGGCACGCAGGTGCGCCAGGCGTTCGGCCGCCGCCCACGCCAGGGACAGGCCGTCGAAGGTGCTGGTGCCGCGCCCCACTTCGTCCATCAGTACCAGGCTGCGCTCGGTGGCGTTGTGCAGGATGTTGGCGGTTTCGCTCATTTCCACCATAAAGGTCGAGCGGCCACCGGCCAGGTCATCGCTGGAACCGATCCGCGTGAAAATGCGGTCCACCAGTGACAGCTCGCAACTGGCCGCCGGCACAAAGCTGCCGATATGCGCCAGCAACACGATCAACGCGGTTTGACGCATGTAGGTGGATTTACCACCCATGTTCGGACCGGTGATCACCAACATACGAGTATCGTCGTCCAGCGACAGGTCGTTGGCCACGAACGGAGTGGTCAACACCTGCTCCACTACCGGGTGACGCCCCTGCACGATGCGCATGCACGGCTCGCTGACAAACCGCGGGCAGTTCAGGTCAAGGTTCAGCGCACGTTCGGCCAGGTTGCTCAGTACATCCAATTCGGCCAGCGCGGCGGCGGTGTCTTGCAGCGGCGCCAATTGGCTGATCAAGTCTTCGAGCAAGTTCTCATACAGCATCTTTTCCCGAGCCAGGGCGCGGCTCTTGGCCGACAGTGCCTTGTCTTCGAACTCTTTCAGTTCTGGGGTGATAAAACGCTCGGCACCTTTGAGGGTCTGGCGCCGCTGGTAGTCGATCGGTGCCGATTCGGCCTGCTTGCTTGGCAACTCAATGAAGTATCCATGTACGCGGTTGTAGCCGACTTTCAGGTTAGCCAGGCCAGTACGCGCTTTTTCGCGGGCCTCCAGATCTATCAGGAACTGCCCGGCGTTTTCGCTCAGGGCTTGAAGCTCATCCAGTTCGCTGTCGTAACCGGTCTTCAATACGCCGCCGTCGCGGATGATTGCCGGCGGGTTGTCGATGATTGCCTTTTCCAGCAGCGCCGCCAGTTCTGGGTAGGTACCTGCTGTAATGGCAAGCTGTTGCAGGTGTGGGGTATCCAGCTCGGTCATCGCCACTTGCAATTGCGGCAATGCGCCAAGGGCATCGCGTAGGCGTGCCAAGTCCCGGGGCCGCGCATTGCGCAGGCCGATTCGCGCCAGGATGCGCTCGATATCGCCGATTTCTTTCAGTTGCGGCTGCAGCTTTTCAAAGCGATAACCGTCCAGTAGGCAGGTAATGGACGTCTGGCGCGCCTGCAACACGGTCAAGTCGCGCAGCGGGCGGTTCAACCAGCGAGTCAGCAAGCGGCTGCCCATGGCGGTCTGGCAACGGTCAACTACCGATTGCAGGGTGTTGTCGCGCCCGCCGGCGAGGTTGGTGTCCAACTCCAGGTTGCGACGGCTGGCGCCATCAAGCACCACGGTGTCGTCCAGGCGTTCATGACGCAGGCTGCGCAAATGCGGCAGGGCGGTGCGCTGGGTTTCCTTGGCATAGCTGAGCAGGCAACCGGCGGCGCCGATGGCCAGGGTCAGGGTTTCGCAGCCGAAGCCTTTAAGGTCTTGCACCGAGAACTGTTGGCAGAGGCTTTTCAGGGCTGAATCACGCTCGAAATCCCACGGCGCACGACGCTTGGTCCCACGACGTTTTTCGGCCGGCAAATCCTTTGGCCAATCATCCGGAATCAACAACTCTACCGGGTTGATGCGCTCCAGCTCAGCCAGCAGGTTCTCCCAGCCCTTGATTTCCAGCACGCTGAAGTTGCCGCTGGTGATATCCAGTACCGAAAGCCCAAACAGGCGCTCATCACCCAACACCGCTGCGATCAGGTTGTCGCGCCGCTCATCCAGCAACGCCTCATCACTCACCGTCCCCGGTGTGATAATCCGCACTACCTGACGTTCCACCGGCCCTTTACTGGTGGCTGGGTCGCCAATCTGCTCGCAGATCACCACCGATTCGCCCAGCTTCACCAACTTGACCAGGTAGCCTTCCAACGAATGGTAAGGAATCCCACACATCGGAATCGACTGCCCCGCCGATTGCCCACGCGCGGTCAGGGTGATGTCCAGCAGCTTGGCGGCCTTCTTCGCATCTTCGTAGAAGATCTCGTAGAAGTCGCCCATGCGATAGAACATCAACTGATCAGGGTGCTGGTTTTTCAATCGCCAGTACTGCTGCATCATTGGGGTGTGGGAGGACAAGTCGGAAGTGTTTTTACTCATCAGATAGTTAGCAAATTCGTTAAAAGGAGTGGGGCAAAGGTGGGGCGCTCGGCCCAGCTGATTTTGCAATGGTCGCAAGGTTAACACGCAAGGTCGGAGCTTCGCAGGTCACAAGTGAGTGGGTAAAAAGGCATGGCAAATGCATAAATTATGCAAATTAGCATTTGCCAACCCCCCAAACTCCCGTCACTATCCGCGCTATGCAAAAACGCAACGTTTCTATCGTCTTAAGAGAACTGCTGGATCGCGACCGGATCTCCCCCACGGAGCTTCACCGGCGTACCGGCGTGCCTCAATCCACGTTGTCACGGATCCTCAGCGGCAAGATCGTTGATCCGTCGGACAAGCACATTTCCCGCATCGCCGAGTACTTCCGCGTGAGCACCGACTACCTGCGCGGGCGCGCGGCAGTGGGCGCGCAGCGGGATGAAGGGCGCGACCCGATGCATTCGGAACTCAAGGATATAAGCCTGTGGGATGACGACACGCCCGTGAATGATGACGAGGTGTCGATCCCCTTTCTGCGTGAGGTTGAATTGGCTGCTGGATCAGGAAGATTCGTCATCGAGGAAAGCGAGAAGGCCAGCCTGCGCTTCGGCAAACGCAGCCTGCGGCATAACGGTGTGCAGTTTGACCAGGCCAAATGTGTAACGGTGCGTGGCAACAGTATGTTGCCGGTGCTGCGCGACGGCGCCACGGTGGGAGTGAATGCGGGCAAGAGTGGCATTGGTGACATCGTCGATGGCGACTTGTATGCCATCAATCACAATGGCCAGCTTCGCGTGAAACAGCTCTATCGCCTGCCTTCGGGGATTCGACTGCGCAGTTTCAATCGCGATGAGCATCCGGATGAAGACTACAGCTTCCAGGATATCCAGGATGAGCAGATCAGCATCCTTGGTCATGTGTTCTGGTGGGGCATGTACGCCCGTTAACCCTTTTGCGTAAGACAAAACCCGCCAATGTGCGGGTTTTTTTTCGCCTGCTGAAAACCGCCAAACCCTTTGCCTGCAAAGCTGAAATTGCATCAATGCATCGTTCTCGCAAAAATAAATGCATTTGCGCATTGACTGTATATGCATACATGCATATTCTTCATCTCAAGCCAGCCAACAAGGCCTGGTGGAGGTGGCAAGGATGCTGCCAAGGAAGACAAGGAAGGCACGCAACATCGGCAAGGACGCCATCAAGGAGATGGCAGGGATGCCAGGCAACACCGGCAAGGATGCCGACGCTCTTTAGTTTTACCGCTTTAAAAAAGGCAGCGATGAACCGGCCTCATAACGGTTCAGAGGGTTGGCAACTGACCCGGGTGTGCAGCGTAAAGCACCAGAAGCAGTTATCCGGCAGACAGGGATCGTGGTCGGAAAAACATTGAGGAAAGAACCGTACCGCGCCAGTAGCGCCGAACGTTCGAATATGGACCGCATTACTGAAAAGCCCGGGCGACCGGGCTTTTTGGAATGCCTACTATAAATGGATTTACCCAACACACCGGCCTTGTGCCGCAGATGCTCAGCCAGGAGGCGTGACATGACAAACGAGCAGCAAGCGTTGGCGGAAATGCCGATCTGGCTGGTGATCGTACTGGCCCTGATCGGCGGGGTCTCCGGCGAAATGTGGCGCGCCGACAAGGAGGGCGCCCGTGGCTGGTCGCTGCTACGGCGCTTGGCCCTGCGTTCCGGGGCCTGCATGGTCTGCGGGGTTTCAGCATTGATGCTGTGTTACGCCGCCGGCATGTCGATCTGGACCGCCGGTGCCATTGGTTGCCTGACCGCCATGGCCGGTGCCGACGTTGCCATCGGCCTTTATGAACGGTGGGCCGCCAAGCGCATCGGGATCAATGAAAGCTCCCGCCAGGGGCCGCAGTAACCGTTGCAAGGACGCTATCTAAATGACACTTATCGAAAAGCCATCCCAACTGCCCCAAGCCATCGGCGAGGCGCTGCACTCTGCCTTCCCGGACCTGAAGGTTGGCAGTCATCAAGACTTCCAAGGCTCCGGGGGTGAAACCGGTGTGATGATTACGGTCGAGGGCAACGGCCCGGGCATTCGCTCCCGCGAAGGACGCAAGGCCCACGCCCTTTCGATCTCGCTCAAGGCCATGGTGGCTCCAGGTGCATTGCCCTTTGATGCTTGCGACCTGGCCAGCCAGCTCATGGATCTGGTGCTGGATAACCGCTGGAACCTGCCCCAGGCACAGTGCGATCTGCCGGCGAATATCGTTGCGGCTCCCACCCCACGTACGACCGCAGGAGCGGACTACGACACCTGGACCGTTTCTTTCATCCAAACCCTCTATCTCGGACCGACGTTGCTCAACGATCCCACAGGCCAGCCGCTGTTCGCCTGCACCTGGGAGGTCTCGAGCATCGACGATCCCGCTCAATACAAGCCACTGTCGGAGTAGCCCATGTTCGACGCGCTGTTACGCATGCAACTGGGGCCGATCGTCGAGCGCCTGGCGGAAATGGAAGCCCAGCTCGAAGACCTTTACCGCCGCGCCGAAAGCTTTTGCCGGATCGGCGTGTGTCAGGAGGTCGACGCGGCCAGTAATACCTGCAAGGTCAGCCACGGCGAATTGCTCACTCCGGCCATCCGCTTCTTCAATCCCAGCGCCGGAGCGCAGACTGAAACCCGCATCCCGTCCGTGGGTGAACAATGCCTGTTGCTCAACTATGGCGGCGGGGAAGGTGGCGGGCAGTCCGTTGCCCTGTTCGGTTTGAACAGTGATCGCTTCCCGCCGGTTTCCAACCTTCCAACATTGACTAGGCGTCGCCATCAAGACGGCACCCAAAGCGATTACGACGACGCCAGCCACACCTTCAATTGGGTCAACGGCCCCACCACGTTCAGCGGCTCTCGTGAGCAGGTCGACGTCAAGGTCGGCGCCACCAGCCTGACGCTCAACGCCCAAGGCATCACCCTGCAAACCGGCGGCACCAGCCTGATATTGGATGCCGGCGGCGCGCACTTCAGCGGCCCGGTGGTGGACCACCAAGGTCGAATCATCAGCCCGTGATAAGGACATCCCATGATCGGCATCGATCGCAACACCGGGGCAGCCGTCGATGACTGGCTGCAATTCGTGCAGCGCGCCACCCGAGCGCTGACCACCCCCGTGGGCACTCGCCAGAAGCGCCCATTGTACGGCTCGATGATCCCGCAATTGCTCGGCCAGAACCTCGGCGACGACTTGCTGATTCTTGCCCAAAGCCACGCCGCCCAGGCGTTCTACAACACCCAGAACGGCATTGGCGACTTTCAACCCCAGGTCATCGTCGCCACCCGCCAAGGTGCTGGCCTGTTGTTGCGTTTTGCCGGTACCTGGAAAAACCGCCAACAAACCTTCGAGGTCGTGACATGAGCATGCTGATCCCAGGCCAGAACCAACTGGCGGAACCGGCCATCATCGCGGTGGATGAGTTCGAACCCTTGCTGGCCGAATTCAAGGCGTTTGTCGTCGACTACGTCGCCACCCGCGCGCCGCAAAGTGCAGCCAAACTGAAGGTCAGCCTCGACAACGAAAGTGAACTGCTGACCCTGGCCCTGGAAGCCTTTTGTGTGCGCCTGCAAACCCACGAGCGCCAATACAATGCGCGCATCAAGCAGATGCTGGCGTGGTGGGCCACAGGCACTAATCTGGATGCGCGCCTGGCCGACATGGGCCTGGAGCGCCAAGTGCTCGACCCCGGCGACCCGGCTGCATTCCCGCCAGTGCCGCCGACCTTGGAAAGCGACGACGACGCCCGCCTGCGCTATTACCTGGCGCCCCACGCCCCGGCAGCAGGCTCGCGCATGCAGTACCGCCGCGAAGTGTTCACCCTCGGCGAGCGGCCGACGGTCAAGGTGCAAAGTGCGACACCCGGCGTGGTCACCGTCAGCTACACCTTCGACCCGGATGGTTATGCAGCCCAGGTCAAGGACGGCAACGGCCGCCGCACGGCGCCGGGTGAAGTGATGGTTACCGTGCTGTCACGGGAAGGCGACGGTACACCATCGACCGATTTGCTTGACGGTGTGCGCCGCCATTTCGCACGCCCCGATGTGCGGCCGGAAACCGATCTCGTCACCGTCCAGGGCGCGCAGATTCAGCCGTACAAGATTCGTGTGGTGGCCAAGATCAACGCCGGCCCGGACTCCGGGCTCACCCAAGTAGCCGCCCAGAAACTGCTGCAAACCTATGCCGACTCCTGCCATCGCCTGGAAGGGCGGGTGGACCCCAGTTGGATCGACTACGCCATTCACAGCGCTGGCGCGGCACAACTGCAGATCCTCGAACCGCTGCAGCCGATTATCAGCACTGCGTTCCAGGCCCCGTACTGCACGGGTGTTGAAGTGGAGGTGCGCACGCTATGAGTGACGAACCCAAAGCGAGTCTGTTGCCGGCCAACAGTTCACCGCTGGAAAAGGCCTTGGACCTGGGCTTCGGAAAGTTGCTCGAGCGGGTTGTACCGCCATTTCCGGCGTTGATGAACCCGCTGCAAACGCCTACCGAATTCCTGCCTTACCTGGCCGCCGACCGGGGTGTCAGTGAATGGGACGCCAGCGCCAGCGAAGCCGAAAAACGCCTGACCGTGGCCTTGTCCTGGCAGATCCAACGCCAGGCGGGCACGCCCAAGGCATTGAGTTATGCGGTGGAATCACTGGGTTTCACCCCCAACATCAGCGCTTGGTATCAACAGCGCCCGCTGGGTGTGCCTTACACCTTCGACGTGCAGGCAATCATCGGGCGCAGTTGGTCCAGTGGTGACCATAACCGGCTGATCCGCCGTATCAACGCGGCACAGAGCGAGCGGGACCGGGCGACGATCACCGTTGTTCATGAGACCGAAGGTCAACTGGCGTTTACACAGGTGCTCCATGCCCCATTCAGCGACGGCGAGCTGTATTTGGACGGCGCACTGCCGGAATTGGCGCTGGTTGCTCGACTTAACAGTGCCGGGGTTGCCCAGCACTACACCATTAACGACTACGACCTCAGGGCGCAGCCATGACAGATGACATTACGCGCCTGGTGCGCTTCACCTCCAAAGGTTTGGATGAAGTGCTGCAGGCAAAGAATCAGGGCCTGAAAGGCGAAATCACCCACATCGGCGCCGGCACCGGCCGCTACAACCCGGACGGCACGGAAGTGGCCTTGCGCGACGAACGCCAACGGGTCGCCATCGTGGATTACGAAGACCTGGGCGACCGCCAACTCAGGATGGCCGCGCTGTTCGATGGCGAGGGTGAATATGAGATTGGCGAGTTCGGTTTTTACCTCGCCAGCGGGACTCTGCTGGCGGTGTATTCCGTGGCAGGGAAGTTGCTGACGTATAAAGCGGCAGCGGCGCGGGTGCTGCAAAAGTTTACGCTGGATATTTCGCCGTTGCCGGCGGATAGCGTGACGATTGTGGTGGGGAGTGAAAACCTGAATGTGTTGTTGGCTGAAGAGATCGCGATCATGGCGGCGGCTTCGGTGGACAACATGTCCCGGCATGTGGATTTGATGCTCAGGGTTATGCATCTCGAAGCGAAGTAATGGCGCTTACAAAAGTGCTGAAAAGACAAAGTTGACAGGGAGTTGATGATGGGAATTGAAGCGACGATTACGAAAGTTGTGGATGCGTGCAATAAGCTGACCGACACAGTGACCAACCAGATTGGCAAGATTGATGCGCGCATGGATACGGCGTCCAGTCAGTTCACAACGTGGCGTAATAGCGTGCAGGCCAAGGATATTAATGGGCGTGCACTTTATAAGCAGGAGATCGATCTGACCGGTTTGTCGACTGATGTAGTTTACCCAGTATGGTGGACTATGCCGGGTAACGAGGCGGGTGAAACCGAGATTACGATTTCTCGTTTTTTTGCACGAGATAGTGATAAGGCACCCTTCGGTGAAGGGATTTACCATATTGCGGGCTTGAACTTGCAGTTAGAGGGAGTGGGCTTTCCATGGAATGGTGATGCTAATTTTTTGACGATCAAGCGCATATCGCAAACCTATCGCGAAACGGTGCGCGGCATTTCGTTCGGCATGATTTGTACCGCACGAGCTGTCACAGGACTAAAGCCTCTGTATCTCGGTCTGGTTGCAGGTCAACTGACGACTGCCCCACAATTTTCCGGTTTGTACCTGAGAGGTGGGCTAAGTTACACCATTACCAAAACATTTGATTACCCGGTTAACTTCAGCAAGCTGGATACTGAAGTGATTATGAAGGATGACGTCACTGCCGAGTGGGAAGTGCGATGGGTAGTTAAGCCATATACGTTGGCCCAAGCGGAAGCGGTCCTTGGCAAGACCTTGGAAGAAAAGCGTTTGGCTTATTCGTATGACAACGACACTCGATACACCGCCAAGGTTTAAGGACGGATCAAATGACTTTGTTTATTGAAAAACTGGTGACCCCAGCCGGTGCCGCGTTGATTAACGTGCCCGCGAATGCGCAAACCCTCCAAGGGCTTGGATTTAACGATGAGGCCGCTCGCGTACTGATCGATAAAGCCACCGCCGCTGCTGCATTGGCCACCACCATTGCCGCGCGTCGCGCTGCCTACGTCAGTGAGGCGGACCCCATGTATTTGGAGTGGCAATACGACGGCACCACCGAGAAAGAAAAAGACTGGCGTGCCAAGGTCGCCGAGATCAAAGCCCGCTTCCCATTGCCGGAAGATAAATAACCCTCCCCACCGCGAAAGCGGTTTTTTTACGCCCACTCAAAGCCCCTCCCCGCAGGGGCTTTGGCGTTTCTCACCCGGAGAATTCCACCCATGCATAACCGACAAACCTACACCGTCCTCATCCCATTCCCCACCGGAGGTGGCCACTGGTCCACCGTCGGCGAGGAGCTGGAACTGCTCGACGTCGAAGCATCCGCCCTGCGCACCGCTGGCCGTCTGGAACTGACCAGCGTCCTTAACTCCACCCCCAAGAAGGCTGACTAATCATGGCTGAGGTTTTGAACTTCGAGCACAACGGCATCACCGTGAATGCCACCGAATCCCCCGAGGCCATGGGTGGCCTGGGTGACAACGTTATCGGGCTGATCGGCACCGCGCCGAACGCCCATGCGTCGATCCCGAAAAATGCCCCGTTCCGCATCAACAGCTTCACCACCCAGGCGCTGCTGGACCCTACCGGCGCCGAGTCGGGCACGTTGTTTCACGCCGTCTACCAGATCCTCAAAGTGGTCAAGGTGCCTGTCTATGTGGTGATTGTGGAGGAGGGCGCAACCCCGGCTGACACGGTCAACAACGTGATCGGCGGCAACGACCCTGTCACCGGTCGCAAGCTGGGCCTGGCGGCCCTGAGCAGTGTGCCGGAAGACCTGACCATCATCGGTGCCCCAGGCTTCACCGGGACCAAGGCCGTGGCTGGTGAGTTCGCCGCTTTCGGCAAACGCATCAAGGCCCGCGTGGTACTGGATGGCAAGGACGCGTCCGTCGCCGACCAAGTGACCTACAGCGGCGAACTGGGCGGTGCCGATCTCGGTTTCGACCGTTGCCTGCTGGTGCACAACATGCCGTCGGTGTACTCCAAGGCCGCCAAGAAAAACGTGTTCCTGTCGCCATCGTCCCTGGCCATCGCCGCACTGGCCAAGGTCAAGCAATGGGAAAGCCCAGGTAACCAGGTGACCTTCGCCGAGGACGTTTCCCGCGTGGTCGAGTACAACATCCTCGACACCTCCACCGAAGGCGACCTGCTCAACCGTTACGGCGTGAGTTACTACGCCCGCACCATTCTCGGTGGTTTCTCGTTGCTGGGTAACCGTTCCATCACCGGCAAGTTCATCAGCTATGTCGGCCTGGAGGATGCCATCAGCCGCAAGCTGGTCAAGGCCGGCCAGAAAGCCATGGCCAAGAACCTCACCAAGTCGTTCATGGACCAGGAGGTCAAGCGTATCAACGACTGGCTGCAAACCCTGGTGGCTGATGAAACCATTCCCGGCGGCAGCGTGTACCTGCACCCGGAACTCAACAGTGTCGAGAAGTACAAGAACGGCACCTGGTTCATCGTTATCGACTACGGCCGCTACGCGCCGAACGAACACATGATTTATCAACTCAACGCCCGCGATGAAATCATCGAGCAGTTCCTGGAGGACGTTCTCTAATGTTTACCAACCGAGTCAGACAGGCCATTGCGGCCACCCTTCAAGGCCTGCCGTTGTCCGCGACCGTCGAAGAGTTCACCCCGCCGAAGATCGAATTCGACATGGAATCCATGTCCGGTGGGCGTTTCATCGCCGAAGAAATGGCCAAGAGCGGCAAGGTGCTCAACGCCAAGCTGGTGCTGCAAGGCGCCGGTCCGGAAATCATGTTGGCCCTGGGCGTGCGCCTGGGTGACGACATCCTGTTGAACGTGCGTGAAGCCGGTCAGGACCAGGACGGCAAGACCTATTTCACCTACCACACCGTTGGCGGCAAGCTCAAATCCCTGGAGGAGGCGAAGCTGAAGATGGGCGACAAGGCACTGACCACCCTGGAACTGTCCTGCCGCACCTACAACCGTCTGGAAAACGGCATCCCGGTGATCGACATCGACGTGCGCACGCAGAAGTTCGTGCTCAACGGCGTCGACATCCTCGGCGACGCCCGTCGCGCCGTACTGATGCCTTAAGAGAAACCATGAGCTGAAGTGGGCACGGTCAAATGTGGGAGCAGGCAAGCCAGCTCCCACATTGACCGTGTTCATCTTCAAAGCGTTTTTCAACCCCGCTTGACCAAGGAATTGCCCCATGGCCTGGATGCCCCCGCTGCACCATCTGCTCTCGCCGATCACCGCTGACACCGGCGCGACGATCGAGCAGATTCAACTCAAGCCACTGTTCTATGCCGCGCAAAAAGACGCGCTGGCCCGGGCCGGTGATGACGAGGACGACCAGTTCTTCGAACTGGCGAAACTCGCCACCGGCCTGTCGGAAAAAGAACTGGACCAACTCAAGCGTCCGGACTACGTGAGCATTGCGCAGTACGTGCATGAAATGTCGACGCTCCCTGCGTCGTTCTTCCTGAAAACACGCGAAGACGTGACCCACGACCAGCCTGTTCACCTGCTGCTGCCCCTCGACGCCGTCGGTCGCAGCCTGACCGAGCTGTCCCTGGAAATGCCCGCCTTGCGCGCCACCAAAGTGATGAAAAAACTCGCCACCAACAAAGAACGCGCCGAGTTCATCACCGCACACTGCACTGGCCTGATGATCCCCGATCTCGCTGGCCTGACCGTGCCCGACTGGACGGAACTGCAGGAGCGTATCGACGATTTTTTAAATCAACCGGCGGACTTCTTTCGGAGCGCGACATCGAAGTGATCCTCGATGTAGTGCCCCTGATCTACTCGGTCAATGAGGCGGAGATCCTCGACTGGGACGCCGGCAAAGCATTGCGTCGCTACGACATCGCGATCACTCGCCTTGGCGTTAAACAGGAGTAAGCGGGATGCAAGAGACTCAATTTGGGATGAGGCTCGCCCAGGAAGACAAACGCTGGCTGCTGGGCGACGCGGACCTCGGCAGTGTGTTGGCGCCGTTTGATGCAGGCCTTGCCGCGCCAGTGAGCCTGGACGCCGCGCCGCCACCCCAACAGGACCCGCAGTCGGTGCTCACCTCGGCACTGGTGACCGTCAGCGTGGACATCAACGCCCTGGCGCTGGAACAAGTACACCTGCGCGAGGCGTTGGAAACGCTCACCAGCACGTTGTTCATTACCGGTAATACGCTGGCAACCAAGACGGTTGATGTCACTGGCGAACCTGCCAAAAGCCCGCCAAAAGAACCTGCTCAAGCTCCGGCCTCCTGGGTGGATAAGGGCCTGCAAGGCGCAGCGGATGCCGGTAAGTTCGTCGGCAAGGAACTGCTCACCAGCTTGTGGGATAAGGCCAAGGAAAGGGTTTCGGACAAGGCGCTTGATGCCGTGGCTGACAAGTTTCCAACCGCTGCCAAGTGGCTCAAGAAGGACGATAAGGGCAAGGACGGCAAGGCTGACAAAGAGTGCTGCTGCACGGGAGCACTGCCTGCCGAGATCCGTGGCCCGCTTGGTACCGCGACAGCTCAGTTGCCTGAGAGTGTGGGTGAAACCGCCAGGGAGAAGGACAAGAGCAAAGGCAAAAGCAAAAGCCCCAAAGGTCAATCGAAGGGGCCGCGCGGCAGGCGTTACAAGACCCGCCAGGCAACATCACGGGCGATCAAATCCAGCGTCGTCAGGAAGCAGACGGAGCTGAAGTCGCAACGTACTGGCACCTCAGCCCCTATCTCGCCCCCGCTCAATGTCATGGGGCAGCCGCAGCAGCTGTTCGACAGCAAACTGGCGAGCAAAGGCTCGACCCCTCTTCCCGGCAATTCGTTTGCCACCTCCGCAGCACCTCCGGCAGCCCGCCCCGCAGCCCGCCCCGCAGCCCGTCGCGCAACTAAGGGCCTGGCGACAGGACTGTCGGGCGCATTAGCCAAACTGGAGTCGGGCGGTGCTCGTCGCCTCGGCCCGATGAAGTACGTCGACACTGCCATGGATGTCGTGCAGGGCGTACGCAATGGTGACGCCAAAGCCGTCGGCGCCGGCCTCAGCACTGCCGGTGGCGCCTGGGCGGGAGCGTCTGCCGGTGCGGCCATCGGCACGATGATATTCCCCGGCGTCGGCACAGCGGTCGGTGGCGCAATCGGTGGGTTGCTTGGCAGTGAGGCTGGTAGTTGGCTCGGTGACAAGCTGTTCGGTTCGAGCGACCGTCTGCCAGCCCCAGCAGACGTCAGTAAAAACCTGAACAACGCCCAAGCCGACAACCGCCAAATCAACTTCGCCCCGCAAATCACCATCAACGCACCGGAGCAGGCGAGTTATCAACAGCTGGCGGAGTTGGTGGTGCAACAGATCGAAGCGCAATTTTCGCCGCTGTCGATGGACGACCTTCTGGGGTCGCGACGGGATGCGGCACTGACCGATATGGGAGGGGTGTGATGCGACAACAGATGGCATTGGGCACGTTTATTTTCGGGCTGTCCCGTGGGTTCGCCTACGACACCCTGGACCGCGCCAGCAGTGGCGGCTGGGTCGGGTTGCCTATCGTTGCGGGTAAACCCAAGTCTAGCCAGGTCGGGCAGGGGCTCGAAACGTTGACCTTCGGCGGCAAGGCCGCGCGCGCGACGGGTATGGCGCGGCTGGATGAGTTGCGTGTGCTGCAAGACCTGCGTGCACCGTTGCCTCTGGTTGATGGCGTCGGTCTCAGTTGGGGGCTGTGGACCATCAAGTCGGTGGCCGAAAAGCAATCCAACGTGATCGACGATGGCACCGCCATGGTGATCAATTGGTCGCTGGTACTGGAGGAGTTCGTCAATGCGTAGGGTCCGAAGTATTGCCGGTGATTCGGTGAACCTGTTGCTGTATCGCGAACTCGGCCGCTGTGATGACGCCGCCGAGGAAATGCTGTGGCTGTTGAATCCGACGTTGGCCGAGCAGGGCGCAGTATTGCCGACGGGCGTCAGTGTGATCGTGCCTGAACTGGATAGACAGCCCATCGCGAAAAAACCGGTTTCGGCCTGGGATTAAGGAGCAACCATGACACTTGGATATACGCCAGTGGTGGAGATCTACGGGGCCAATGCCACGTTGCTCAACGAGCGGCTATTGGAGTGGGAGCACACCGATGCGGCCGGTTTCGTCTCGGATCATCTCAAGTTGACCCTCGATATCGAAGGCCTCGAAGGGCTGCCCGACTTGGGTGGGAAAATCGGCTTGCGCGTCGGTTATCTGGAATCCGGCCTGGTGGACAAAGGGCAGTTCAAGATCACCAAGCGCACGCCGTCGCTATTCCCGATGCGGCTGGTACTGGAAGCCACGGCGGCACCGTTTGATCAGGACGGGTTCAAACAACGCCGCACCGCCAGTCACGGGCCGATCACCCTGGGCGCACTGTTCCGTCTATTGACGACGCGCTACGGTTATTCACCCCGGGTGGCGCCTGACCTGGAGGGCAAGCAGATCCCGCACGTTGACCAGACGAACGAAAGCGACATGGCATTCCTGACGCGCTTGGCCAGGCGTTTCGACGCAGTGGCCAAACCTGTCGACGAACTCTATGTGCTGGGCCGAAAAGGTCAGCTCACCTCGCTGTCGGGCAAGACCCTGCCGGATGTGCGACTGTCGCTCACGCGCGACAATCGCCCGGGAGATCGCGCGTTTATCAGCGCCAAGCTGACCGATGCCAGTCGTGCCAAATACTCCGGTGCGCAAGCATCCTGGTGGGATGGGGCGGCCGGTAAAAAACGCGTTGTGCAGGTCGGTATCGAGCCCTTCAAAGAGGTCACGCAGCGTTACCAGAATGAGGCCGAAGCTCGTTCTGCTGCTGAGGGAGAGATGCGCCGAGTCGGGCGTGAAGGGCTGCGGGTCGATGTGATTTGTCCCGGAAATCCGTCATTCGCCGCTGAAGGTCTGTTGCTGTTGGATGAGTCATGGCCAGGCTTCATGCAGGGGCGTTGGTCGATCAATACGGTGACCGCCAGTGGCAAGCGCAAAGACGGTTATCGATGCACGATCAACGCGAGCGGGTTGGCCGCCGCAGAGTAAACCGAGCCGTTGACGTCCTTCTCCCGCGTGCTTTCGCACGGGTTTTGCCGACCATGGAAGGGGGATGCCAGCAAAAGGAATTTGCAGATGTTGAGAGAATTCAGGTGCGGTAACTGCAAAAGACTTCTCGCCCGTGTGGGTGGGTTTACAGAGCTCCAGATCAAATGTTCCCGATGCGGGACGTTGAATCATGTGAAGGCCTCGAGCCTTGAGCGATCGCCTTTGAGCGACATGAAAGCGGATACCTCCGCGACAAATCATTCAACTCAATAGGTGACAAAAATGGCAGGACCAGAAGGACCACCTCGCGTTCAATTCACCAACAACGGCAGCCCGGTGTTGCCTCCTCGTAACTCAATGAATCCAGGTCAGTATTTGGAGTCGCCAAATAAGCGCTTCAAACTGATCCTGCAGACCGATATGAATTTGGTGCTCTATGACAACGGCACTGCCGTATGGGTTGCCGATTCGAACACTCCATACTCCAGCACCTTATCGAACCCGGTAGCAAAGGTACCGAATTCGTTCTACGTGTTTGAGTCTGGGGTTCTATCGGACCATGTGCATGTTCGCATTTGGAGTACGGTAAACAGCACCCCGCCTGACAGCGTTGCTGCTGCCGCGTACCGAAACTTTCTGCAAGTTCAGGACGATGGGAACATCGTGATTGTCGACTCACGAGCCATCTGGAACGGCACTCCGTCTATCCCGCTTGATCCGGGTGGTACCGCATTCCTTTTTGGCGGTCCAACCGAATTGGTTATGGGTGTCCCGTACTTCGCCGGTGATGGTGCATTGATCTTCCAGGGGGACGGGAACGTCGTGAACTACGGTCCGAACTGGAGTGTTCGATGGGCCAGTTATACCCAGAACAAGGGCGCGACCCGTGCGGTGTTCCAGGCGGATGGCAATTTTGTCGTGTACGCGGCGAATAATGTGCCGCTCTGGAATTCGGGCACTGGCGGCAATCCGGGCGCAACTCTGCGGTTGCAGCCAAATGGCAGCTTGGCAGTCGTACAGGAAGTGCCTGTCTGGGCTCGCTTTGGGTACACGCCGACAATCCGTCGACGGAAAATCTACTACCCCAACAATGCGAGCCCAGAGCATAACGGCACAGATCCGTACCCAACCTATGGCCATATCGGTTGGGAATTCTGATCATCCCGCGCAATCAGCGGAGGTAGCAAAAGGGTCGTGCCTGTGTGGGCGACCCTCTTAATGCGAGGCGTCTCGCAACCGTCTCAATGCCTTGATTTTGATTGAGACCTTTTCTTTTTCGGTTCCGCTACACCCTTCGTCCTGAACTGGGAGAGCGGCTGAGGCCGACTTATTTCAAGCAAGCCCCACACAATCGAGCGCATGGAGTTATTACATCGCCTGTTCGATCCACAGATTTCTTTGCCCGGTAAACCCAGTTCTGAGGAGTGCAAGTCAGTGTCGATAACACTTTCCCAGCTTATTCAAGTGTTGCCTGCAGCCCGCTCCAGGGCGGGCTTTTTTCTGTCAGGGCTGAACACTGCAATCTCCAGATTTGAGATCGTCAGCCCCAAACGCATAGCTGCGTTTCTCGCCCAAATAGGCCACGAATCCGCCCAGTTGCGCTACGTTCGCGAACTGGGCAGTGATCAATATCTGAGCAAATACGACACCGGCTCCCTGGCCGTTCGCCTGGGCAACACCCCCGAGGCGGATGGCGATGGCCAGAAGTATCGCGGGCGAGGCCTGATCCAGATCACCGGCCGGAGCAATTACCTGGCGTGCAGCCAGGCACTGTTCGGTGACGATCGTCTGCTGCAACAACCTGAACTGCTGGAGCAGCCCCAATGGGCGTGTGAATCCGCTGCCTGGTTCTGGCAAAGCAACGGTTTGAACGAGCTGGCCGACAAGGACCTGTTCACCACCATCACCCGGCGCATCAACGGTGGGCTCAATGGTATGGAGGACCGCTTGCAGTTGTGGGCGCGGGCGAAGGCGGTGCTATGCGTTATTTAAGCACCTTGCGCGTGATCGCTGTTTGCCTGCTGATGGCGGTGGTGTGGCAGGTGCAGGCTTGGCGTTACGGTGGGCAGCTAGAGCATCAGGAGGAACTGCATATCGATGCGCTCAAGCAGCAAACCCAGGCCTTTTTGCATCAGCAACAAGTGGCACAGGGGCAGCGGTTGGCCCTGGAACAACAACTCAACACCAACGACCTACAACACACTCAGGAGCTAAGCGATGCCCAACGCAACCAAGCTGCTTTGCGCGACCGCCTGGCCACTGCTGATGTGCGGTTGTCAGTCCTTCTCGACGCCACCGCCCCCACCAACGGCTGTGCAATGCCGGCCACCGCCACCTCCGGCAGCGTGGTTCATGCAGCCCCACGAGCCCGACTTGACCCGGCGCATGCTCAACGAATTATCGGCATCACCGACGACGGTGATAACGCCCTGATCGCCTTGCGTGCTTGTCAGGCGTATGTGCGTGCCGTCGCGCAGTAACCTGTTGATGCACGCTGTAACTTGCATGGCCGATGCGCTCCTGTAGGGTAGGCGAACCCCCCCCATTCCTGGAGACGACCGTGAAGGAAATCACTCAACTGGCTGCTGAACTGGGCCGTCGCTTGCAAGTGCTCAATGCCCATGTCACCACCGCCGAGTCCTGCACCGGTGGCGGTATTGCCGAAGCCATCACGCGGATACCGGGCAGTTCGGCCTGGTTCGAGGCGGGGTACGTCACCTATTCCAATCGACAGAAGACCCGGCAGTTGAATGTGCCGGAAGACCTGTTCCGCAAAGTCGGCGCCGTCAGTCAGGAAGTGGTGGAAGCGATGGTCCGCGGTGCACAGGAAAAAAGCCTGGCGCGCTTTGCCGTGGCGGTCAGCGGGGTGGCGGGGCCGGATGGCGGGTCGCCGGACAAGCCGGTGGGCACCGTATGGCTGGCGTTTGGCGTGGGCGACGAGGTCACGGCTGAGCTGGCGCACTTCACCGGTAACCGGGATGAGGTCCGCCGACAAACGGTAAAGGCCGCGCTGGAGGGCTTGATGCGACGAGCTGCAGCAGAAATAGAAAATCAGGGGTAGGCGATCTCGGATCTTTGTGGAACAATACTGTCTACTTATACAGGTGTTGGCCGTCAGGCCTTATTGATTACGTGAGGACTTTAATGGACGACAACAAGAAGAAAGCCTTGGCTGCGGCCCTGGGTCAGATCGAACGTCAATTCGGCAAGGGTGCCGTAATGCGTATGGGCGATCATGACCGTCAGGCGATCCCGGCTATTTCCACTGGCTCTCTGGGTCTGGATATCGCGCTCGGCATTGGCGGCCTGCCAAAAGGCCGTATCGTAGAGATCTACGGTCCTGAATCTTCCGGTAAAACTACCCTGACGCTGTCGGTGATCGCCCAGGCGCAAAAAATGGGCGCGACCTGCGCGTTCGTCGACGCCGAGCACGCCCTGGACCCAGAATACGCTGGCAAGCTGGGCGTCAACGTAGACGACCTGCTGGTTTCCCAACCGGACACCGGTGAGCAAGCCCTGGAAATCACCGACATGCTGGTGCGCTCCAACGCCATCGACGTGATCGTGGTCGACTCCGTGGCGGCCCTGGTACCCAAGGCTGAAATCGAAGGCGAAATGGGCGACATGCACGTGGGCCTGCAAGCCCGCCTGATGTCCCAGGCGCTGCGTAAAATCACCGGTAACATCAAGAACGCGAACTGCCTGGTGATCTTCATCAACCAGATCCGTATGAAGATCGGCGTGATGTTCGGTAGCCCGGAAACCACCACCGGTGGTAACGCGCTGAAGTTCTACGCTTCGGTCCGTCTGGATATCCGTCGTACTGGCGCGGTGAAGGAAGGTGACGAGGTTGTCGGTAGCGAAACCCGCGTTAAAGTCGTGAAGAACAAGGTGGCTCCGCCGTTCCGTCAGGCTGAGTTCCAGATTCTCTACGGCAAGGGTATCTACCTGAACGGCGAGATGATCGACCTGGGCGTGCTGCATGGTTTCGTCGAGAAGTCCGGTGCCTGGTATGCCTACAACGGCAGCAAGATCGGTCAGGGCAAGGCCAACTCGGCCAAGTTCCTGGCGGATAACCCGGATATCGCCGCCACCCTTGAGAAGCAAATCCGTGACAAGCTGCTGACCGCAGCGCCGGACGTGAAAGCTGCCGCCAACCGCGAGCCGGTTGACGAGATGGAAGAAGCCGACACTGACATCTGAAGCAAACGATGACTGTTGTACTGGATACACTCGTCGCCGTTCGGCGCACTGCGATGGACCTGCTCGCTCGCCGCGAGCATGGTCGAGTCGAGCTGACGCGTAAGTTGCGTCAGCGCGGCGCAGAGCCTGAAATGATCGAAACAGCCCTCGACCGTTTGACGGAAGAGGGGCTGCTTTCCGAATCCCGTTACCTCGAAAGTTTTGTTTCCTACCGAGCCCGTTCCGGTTATGGTCCTGCGCGAATTCGCGAAGAGTTGAGCCAGCGTGGCCTGCAACGCGCTGATATTGATCTCGCCTTGCGTGAGTGTGGCATCAGTTGGCAGGCGCAGCTGGAAGAGACCTGGCGACGTAAGTTCTCCGGACATTTGCCGATTGATGCCAAGGAGCGTGCGAAGCAGGGGCGCTTCCTGAGTTATCGCGGGTTTTCGATGGAAATGATCAGCCGCTTGTTAAGTGGCCGTGACCTGGAAGACTGAACCGCTGTTGTAGTGAGCGGGCTTGTCCCGCGC
>NZ_JBOICG010000093.1:0-5977 GCF_050739995.1 Pseudomonas sp.
TGTGGGAGCTGGCTTGCCTGCGAAAGCGGCGGTGCTGCCGATGAATAGGTCGCCTGTGCCACCGCCTTCGCAGCCTCGCTGAAGCTCGACAGCTCCCATACTGAACAGTGTTAGGCAACAGAATGCCAATGGCGCTACTTGACCAGTCGCTTCTCTTTCGACGGCCTGTAACCGAAGTAGGCGCTGTAGCATTTGCTGAAATGACTCGGCGACACAAACCCGCACGCTACCAGCACGTCCACTTGTGACAACTCGGTGTGTTGTAACAGTCGACGCGCCTCCGTCACGCGCAATTCCATGTAATAGCGTTGTGGCGTGGTGCCCAACTGTTCCTTGAACAAGCGTTCCAGCTGGCGTCGGGAGCGGCCGGCGTACACGGCGAGTTGATCCAGTTCCAGGGGTTCTTCCAGGTTGGCGTCCATCAGTTTCACCACTTCACGCAATGGCGCGCTGACGCAGACGTTCTCCGTGGGTTTGATCCGGCGATAGCGGGACTCTTCAAACGCCAGGATGTCTTCGATCCCTTCGACCAACGCTTTGCCGTGCAAGCTCTTGATCCAGTCAAGCGCCATATGGAAAGCCCCCGATGGGCTCGAAGCAGTCAGGCGGTCGCGATCGATCACGTAGGGTTCGCTGGTGACCTGGGCTGCCTTGGACACTTCTGCCAGCGCTGGGCGATGTTCCGGGTGGATTGCGCAGCGGTAGCCGTCGAGCAGGCCGGCACGTCCGAGAAACCATGAGCCATTCCACAAGCCAGCCAGGCCGATCCCTTGTTCGGCGGCGACACGCAACAGCTGTATCAAGTCATCGCCTGCTTTGAGTTCGGTACGAAAACCACCACAGACCACCAAGAGATCCAAGTCCGGCAATGCCGACGGTTGCAAGGGTGCGTCGGGGCGGATCACCAGGCCCAGGTCGCTGATGACCTCGGCACCGCTGCAGCCGAAAGTACGGGTGGCAAACAGCTCGGGTCGCAACAGGTTGGCGGTGATCAGGGTATCGAGCGCCTGGGTGAATGCAGGCAGGGAGAAGTGTTCAAGCAACAAAAAGCCGACGCGGGTGAGCGGCGACGGCTGTTGGGGGGAGTCTTTGAGGTAGCGCAGGTTCTTGCCTTTCATGCCACCGCTGAACTGGCGTCTTTCCATTGAGGGTCAGCCCACTTTTATTGTCGATTGCTGTGGGCGACATCTTAGAGGATTGGCGTACCAAAGCGGCGAAAACGTGGCATCCAGTTATCCAGGATCTGCGCCGACGCCAGGATATGGTGGGCACGCCCGATCAGCAGGCGGCGCGGCACAAAGCCGATGTAGCGGGAGTCTGCGCTGTTGTCGCGGTTATCGCCCAGCATGAAGTAGCTGTCGGCCGGCACCACCACAGGGCCGAAATCACGCAAAGCGCGTACCTGCGGGATGAATTGGACAGTGCGCTTGCTGGTGTTCACCTGCTCGGTCAGCTTGACCGCCGCAAGGGTTTGCCCGGCAGCGAAAGGTTCACGGATATCTTGCACATCCGCGTAGGTGGCTGGCGTGCCATTGACCCACAACACTTCGTTTTTCATTTCCAGCGTGTCACCAGGGATGCCGACGATCCGCTTGATCAAGCGCTCGCCATCCTTGGGCGAGGTGAAGGTCACCACATCGCCGCGCTGGGGGTTATCCAGCTTGACCAGCGAAATATCGCTGAGGGGCAACTTGAGGTCATAAGCCACGCGGTTCACCAGCACCACGTCACCCTCGACCAGCGTCGGGCGCATGGAACCGGACGGAATGGGGTTCCAATCGGCCAACGAAGTACGGAACACACCAAAACACAACCAAAAAAGGATGACGTAACGGTATTTGCTCAACCAACGTTGCATATAGCCTCACACGGTAAAGAAGTGCAGAGCAGGCTCCACACGGTCCCGGTCATATTGAGTAACCTTCACGGTTGCCCATGAAGGTTACATTAACGTTTAACACCAAGCGCACAAAACACCGAATCCTGTCCTGATCTTCATAAACACCCCCCCTCCCAAGCCCATCTCCCAGCAGGCGAAGCCCCATCTGATACGGTTTTTTCTTTGACATCTGCGCCTGTATCGAAATCTGTTCCGGGCGGACAATAATCCCATTCCCGACACCCTTGTCGAGCATGGCAGGAAGGTTCCTGCCGTCCCCTTCCCTTCGGAGGCGTTATGACCAAGATGGCACTTTTCCTGTTCGGCTTTTTGGTGCTGACCATCGGCATCGGCATGCTGGCAACCATATCGCCGGTTTAACGCCGATCAGTTGCCGGCGAGCATCGGGTACAGCGACACCACCAGCAGCCCGGCCATCGACCAGTTGAACAGGCGCAACCAACGCGGCTCGCGCAGCACATTGCGCAAGCCGCTGCCACAACCGACCCACACACAGACGCTGGGCAGGTTGACCACAGCAAACACCAAGGCAATCACCAGCACGTTGGTGACGTAACCCTCAGCGGGCGTATAGGTGGTGATCGCGCCCAGCGCCATGATCCACGCCTTGGGGTTGACCCACTGAAACGCCGCCGCCCCCAGGAACGTCATGGGCTTGCCTTGGGTCTCGCTGCTGTCGGACATGCCGGCGGAGGTGGCGATCTTCCACGCCAAGTACAGCAGGTACGCCGCGCCCATATAGCGCAACAGCGTGTAGGCCCACGGGAACAGCTTGAACACCTCCCCCAGCCCCAGACCGACCGAAATCACCAGCACCATGAAACCGATGCTGATCCCCAGCGCATGGGGCATCGACCGACGAAACCCGAAGTTCACCCCCGACGCCAGTAACATGGTGTTGTTGGGGCCTGGGGTGATCGAAGACACGAAGGCAAACAGTACAAAGGCTGAGAGCAGACTGGTGGACATGAACATGGCGCGGCATCCAAACGGTGGTGGTATGCCGGTGACAGTAGTGGGTTCCAGCCGCTGGCGCCCCGTACAGCTAAGGGCGGATAGAGGCATACACTTTCGTCAGCGTTGCGCCTGTTCAAGCAGCCAATCGATCAGCACCTGGAGCCTTTTAGGCAACGTTGGATGAGCGGGATGCACCAGGTAATAACCATAGCCGACCGCATCGATGAAACCGCCGAATGGCAGCACCAGCTCACCCGCCTCCACTCGTTGACGCACCAGTTGCTCGCGACCAATGGCGATACCTGCGTGGTTGATCGCGGCCAGTACGCTCAAATCGGAACGGTCAAACGTCATGAAACGATCAGGCAACTCAACCGTGTTGCTGGTCGCCTGCTGCCAAAGCCGCCATTCCGCATCGAATGAAACGTTGTCCCACGCTGCCACGTCATGCAACACCGTGCAGTCGGGCAACCGTTGCGGCTCGCCCATCAAGCCATGGGCTCTGGCATATTCGGGGCTGCACACCGGGGCGATGCGTTCGGGCATCAACCGGGTGCTTTGCAAGCCGGGGTGTTCGCCATTCGAATAGCACAGCACCAGGTCGATACGGCGGGTGCGATAGTCGATGGGCTCATTACCGACCCGCACATCCAACTGAATCGCCGGATAGCGCGCGATGAAGTCCGACAACCTGGGCACCAACCAGCACTGGGCCACTGACGGTCTTGCGTAAAAGCACAGTTGCCCTTCGACCTGGGCGGCGGAGCGTTCCTGGACCGCTTCAGACAGCGTATCCATGGTCTGCTGCATGACCTTGAAGATCCGCTCGCCATCCTCCGTCAGCTCGACCCGCCTGGGCAGGCGATGGAACAGCTTGAGCGTCAGTTCCTCTTCCAGGCGCGCAATGCGGTGGCTGACGGCACTCGCCGTCAGACACAGCTCTTGCGCGGCGCGGGCAAAACTCAAGTGGCGGGCGGCAACCAGAAAGGTGTGCAGGTTGGACAGATGGGCACCGCTCAGTTTGGGCACCTTTGTCAGACCGCGTGCAGGCATTGCTATTGACCCCTCTCGTGCTGTTGTTGGTTACGTCGCAGACTCCTGCAGCTTGCGCCCTTTATCAAGGTAAGCCGCGAACTCCGTCGAGGGCACCATGCTGCCGCCTGTGCCCCAGATCAGATGCGTGGCGTTGGCCAGCCGGGTCGCATCCATGCCGATGCGCCGCAGGTAGGACGCATCGCTGAGCACCCGCACCATACCGGGTGCGCCGGCCATGGCCGACGGCTCCAGTTGCACACCTTCGAGCTCGTGGGCCAGGAACATCAGGCGGTAAAGCGTCTGATCGGTGACGGTATAGTAACCGTCGATCAAACGTTGCATCGCCCTGCCGACAAACCCCGACGGGCGCCCTACCGCCAGCCCGTCCGCCGCCGTGATGTTGTCGATCCCCACGTCCTGGACACTGATCTGGTCATGCAAACCGGTGTACACGCCCAACAGCATGCAAGGTGAATGGGTGGGCTCGGCGAACACGCAGCGCACAGCATCGCCAAACGCAAGCTTTAATCCAAACGCAACACCGCCAGGACCACCGCCCACTCCGCACGGCAGGTACACAAAGAGCGGGTGCTCGGCGTCCACTTTCACCCCTGCCGCCTCGAACTGCTGCGCCAGGCGCTCGGCCGCCACGGCGTAGCCAAGGAACAGGTGAGGCGAGTTTTCGTCATCGATGAAGTAGCAGGCAGGATCGTTTTCTGCCTGCTGGCGCCCGTTCTCCACGGCGACGCTGTAGTCGCTGGCATATTCCACCACCGTCACGCCGTTGGCGCGCAACTTGTCTTTCTTCCATTGGCGCGCATCCGATGACATATGGACCGTGGCCTGGAACCCCAACTTGGCGCTCATGATGCCGATGGACAAGCCGAGGTTGCCAGTGGAGCCGACCGCGATCTTGTGGCGACCAAAAAACTCCACGGCCGCTGCGCTCGCCAAGCAGGCGTAGTCATCCTCAAGGGTGATCAGGCCCGCCTGCAAGGCCAGGTCCTCTGCATGCTTGAGCACTTCATGAATCCCGCCGCGCGCCTTGATCGAGCCCGAGATCGGTAGATCGCTGTCTTTCTTGAGCCACAAGGCTCCCTGCCCGGATAACCCGGCGTCACTCAAAAGCCGCTGCTGGAAGGCCTTCAGCGGCTCGATACCCGACTCGATAATGCCGCCAGCCGCTGCCGTTTCCGGGAAAACCTTGGCGATGTACGGTGCAAAGCGCCGCAAGCGTTCACTGGCTTCCTTGACATCGTCCTGGCTCAAGCCGACATCCCCCAACGCAGTGGCGGTGGGTGCGATAGCGGGGTTGAACCAGGTCACCGGTTCAAGTGACACCAACGCTTTGATCAGTGGATGGCTGTGATACCACGCCTCCAGGGTTTTGCCTTGAATCATAGAAACCACCTTTGGTCACACGAACTGAGAAAGAACCAACGTAAACAACAGTGCCGAGACCGAAGCCAACACGGTGGCGCCGGTGAATGTCTTGAGGGCTTCGGACAGGGAAATGCCCAGGTACTCCTTCACGACCCAGAACGCGGAATCCGTGACGTGGGTCCAGCCAATGGCGCCGGCACCGATGGCGATGACTAAAATCTCCGGGCTGTATTCCGGGTGCTGAGCCAGCATCGGCAGGATCATGCCAGCGGTGCTGATCATGGCCACCGTGGCGGAGCCGACCGCGAAGTGCATCAGCCCTGCGATCAGCCACGCCAGGATGATTGGGTTGATGTTCGACTGGCCCAGCACATCGGCCAACGCCTTGCCGATCCCGCTGCCCACCAACATGTCGTTGAACGCCCCACCCGCCCCGATCACCAGGAGAATGCCGGCCAAGGGCGGAAAGCAGCGCTGGGTCAAACTGAGCAAGTCGCCCATGCCCAACCCTCGGCGCAGGCCCAGTGACCAGTAGGCAAAGACAATTGACAGCATCAGGGCAATCAGGGGATGGCCGATAAAAGAGGTCCACTCGAGCGCTATCGATCCCTTCGCCAGTACCGACGCAGCCAGTGTTTTTCCCACCATCAGTGCCAACGTCAATAGCACGTTGAACAGCGCCACCACAAAACTGGGTGCGCG
>NZ_JBOICG010000094.1:0-2169 GCF_050739995.1 Pseudomonas sp.
GATGAGGACCGACTGATGGCCGGCAAAACGCTTTACGACAAGCTTTGGGATTCCCATGAAGTGAAACGGCGCGACGATGGCTCGTCGCTGATTTATATCGACCGTCACATCATCCATGAAGTGACCTCGCCCCAAGCGTTCGAAGGCCTGCGTCTGGCCGGGCGCAAGCCTTGGCGCGTCGACTCCATCATCGCCACACCCGACCACAACGTGCCGACCACCCCTGAGCGCAAGGGTGGCATCGATGCCATTGCCGACCAGGTGTCGCGTCTGCAGGTGCAGACCCTCGACGACTACTGCGACGAATATGGCATTACCGAATTCAAGATGAATGACGTGCGTCAAGGCATCGTGCACGTGATCGGCCCGGAGCAGGGCGCGACCTTGCCGGGCATGACCGTGGTCTGCGGCGACTCCCACACCTCCACCCACGGAGCCTTTGGCGCCCTGGCCCACGGCATCGGCACCTCCGAGGTGGAACATGTGTTCGCCACCCAATGCCTGGTCGCCAAAAAAATGAAGAATATGTTGGTGAAGGTCGAAGGCAAGTTGCCGTTCGGCGTCACCGCCAAGGACATCGTGCTCGCGGTGATCGGCAAGATCGGCACCGCCGGCGGTAACGGCCATGCTATCGAGTTTGCTGGCAGCGCCATTCGCGACCTGTCCATCGAAGGCCGCATGACCATCTGCAACATGTCCATCGAAGCCGGTGCCCGCGTGGGCATGGTGGCGGCGGATGAAAAGACCGTTGAATACGTCAAGGGTCGTCCCTTCGCTCCGGCAGGGGCTGATTGGGATGCGGCAGTAGAAGCCTGGAAAGACCTGGTCTCCGATGCCGATGCGGTGTTCGACACTGTGGTCGAGCTCGACGCTGCCCAGATCAAGCCACAAGTCAGCTGGGGCACTTCGCCGGAAATGGTCCTGGCCGTCGACCAGAACGTGCCGGACCCCGCCAAGGAAGCCGACTTGGTCAAGCGCGGCTCCATCGAGCGCGCCTTGAAGTACATGGGCTTGCAGGCCAACCAGGCGATCACCGACATCCAGTTGGATCGCGTGTTCATCGGTTCCTGCACCAACTCGCGGATCGAAGACCTGCGCGCCGCGGCGGTGATCGCCAAGGGCCGCAAAGTGGCGTCGACCATCAAGCAAGCCATCGTCGTGCCGGGCTCGGGCCTGGTCAAAGCGCAAGCCGAGGCGGAAGGCCTGGACAAGATCTTCCTCGAAGCCGGTTTTGAATGGCGTGAGCCGGGTTGCTCGATGTGCCTGGCGATGAACCCGGACCGCTTGGAGTCGGGCGAGCACTGCGCGTCCACCTCCAACCGTAACTTCGAAGGGCGTCAGGGCGCCGGTGGACGAACCCACCTGGTCAGCCCGGCCATGGCCGCTGCCGCTGCCGTCAACGGTCGTTTCATCGACGTTCGCGAATTGATCTGAGGAATACCCGATGAAAGCTTTTACTCAACACACCGGTTTAGTCGCGCCGTTGGACCGTGCCAACGTGGACACCGACCAGATCATTCCCAAGCAGTTCTTGAAATCGATCAAGCGCACCGGTTTCGGCCCGAACCTGTTCGACGAGTGGCGCTACCTGGACGTGGGCTACGCCTACCAGGACAACTCCAAGCGCCCGCTGAACAAGGATTTCGTACTCAACGCCGAACGTTACCAAGGCGCCAGCGTGTTGCTCGCCCGGGAAAACTTCGGTTGTGGCTCCAGCCGTGAACACGCGCCGTGGGCCCTTGAAGAATATGGCTTTCGCAGCATCATCGCGCCGAGCTACGCCGATATCTTCTTCAACAACAGCTTCAAGAACGGCTTGCTGCCGATCATCTTGAGTGATGCCGAAGTGGATGAGCTGTTCAAGCAAGTGGAGGCGGAAGAGGGTTACCAGCTGACCGTCGATCTGGCCGCGCAAACGGTGACCCGTCCGGATGGCAAGGTGTATCACTTTGAAGTGGATGCGTTCCGTAAGCACTGTCTGCTCAACGGCCTGGACGATATCGGCCTGACCTTGCAGGACGGCGACGCGATTGCCGCGTTTGAAGCCAAGCACCGGGCGAGCCAGCCTTGGTTGTTTCGCGATGCCTGATTTTATGTAAGCAGGACTGGCCCCTTCGCGAGCAAGCCCGCTACCACATTTGAAAGTGTTCGCTATTCTAAATGTGGGAG
>NZ_JBOICG010000095.1:0-3183 GCF_050739995.1 Pseudomonas sp.
TGCTCACGGCCGTTGCGGTCGCCGATCAGCAGCGCTGCCTGAGCGTATGCGTCGTCAGCCAGGTACGCTTGCGGCAGATTTCTACCCAGGAAGCACAAGCCTACTGGGCCAGCGGCGAGCCGCTGGATAAAGCCGGCGCCTATGCCATCCAGGGTCTGGGTGCGGTGTTCGTGCAGCGTATCGAAGGCAGCTATTCGGCAGTGGTTGGTTTGCCGCTGAGCGAAACCGCCGAGTTGCTGGGACAATTCGCCATTCCCTGTTGGCAACCGCTGTCGGCCCGTTGAGCGAGGACAGACAAGAGCGCTGCTAGCCAGTCGCCCGTGAGCGATCCATCATTACTGAAGTCCTTTGACGAGAGCCAGCCATGAGTGAAGAGATTCTGATCAATATCACGCCGATGGAATCGCGCGTGGCGGTGGTAGAAAACGGTGTTCTGCAAGAAGTGCACGTCGAGCGTACCCAGAAGCGTGGGATCGTCGGCAATATCTATAAAGGCAAGGTGGTGCGCGTATTGCCGGGGATGCAGGCGGCCTTTGTCGACATCGGCCTGGATCGTGCCGCTTTCATCCATGCTTCGGAAATCTCCCTGCGCGAAGGCCCGGCGGTGGAAAGCATCAGCGCCTTGGTGCATGAAGGGCAGAGCCTGGTGGTACAAGTCACCAAGGACCCCATCGGCTCCAAAGGCGCACGCCTGACCACCCAGCTGTCGATACCGTCGCGCTATCTGGTGTACATGCCACGCACAGCTCATGTCGGCATTTCCCTGAAAATTGAAGACGAAGCCGAGCGTGAGCGTCTGAAAAAGGTGGTCAGCGACTGCGTGGCGACCGAGGGCATCAAGGAAGCGGGTGGTTTTATCCTGCGCACGGCCGCCGAGGGTGCCGGGGCCGATGAGATCCTGATGGATATCCGCTACCTGCGGCGGCTGTGGGACCAGATTGGCGCTCAGATCAAGACCATCGGGGCGCCAAGCGTCATCTACGAAGACCTGGGCCTGGCGCTGCGGACCTTGCGCGACTTGGTCAGCCCGAAGATCGAGAAAATTCGCATCGACTCGCGGGAAACCTTCCAGCGTACGACGCAATTTGTTGCTGAACTGATGCCGGAAATTGCTGATCGCCTGGAACACTACCCTGGCGAACGTCCGATCTTCGACCTGTATGGTGTCGAAGACGAGATCCAGAAGGCCCTGGAGCGCAAGGTGCCGCTCAAGTCCGGTGGCTATCTTGTGGTGGACCCGGCGGAAGCCATGACCACCATCGATGTCAACACTGGTGCATTTGTGGGGCACCGCAACCTTGAAGAAACCATCTTCAAGACCAACCTCGAAGCCGCCACTGCAATTGCTCGCCAACTGCGCCTGCGTAACCTCGGTGGCATTATCATCATCGACTTCATCGACATGGAAGACGAAGAGCACCAGCGCCAGGTGCTGCGTACGCTGGAGAAACAGCTGGAGCGCGATCACGCCAAGACCAACATCATCGGTATCACCGAGCTTGGTCTGGTACAGATGACTCGCAAGCGCACTCGTGAAAGCCTTGAGCAAGTGCTGTGCGAACCCTGCAGCAGTTGCCAGGGGCGCGGTAAGTTGAAGACGCCGGAAACGGTTTGCTACGAGATTTTCAGGGAAATCCTACGGGAGGCGCGAGCCTACCAGGCCGAAGGTTATAGAGTGCTTGCCAACCAGAAAGTGGTCGATCGATTGCTGGATGAGGAGTCCGGCAACGTCGCGGAATTGGAAGGCTTTATCGGGCGCACTATTCGTTTTCAAGTCGAAACCATGTATTCCCAGGAACAATACGACGTGGTGCTGCTCTGATCCCCATTCGCTTTCTTTCCATGAGACGTGCAGGCCAAGATCTGCTGTCTGCTAACTGCCTTGAGGGTCGCCTGACATGGAGCGTCTGATACGCTTTTTTGCCGCTTTGACTCGTTGGGGGTTGGGCCTGTGTGCGTTGCTGCTGGTATTGGCCGCGGTGTACGTGAGCCTGGGCCGGGAACTGACTCCGTTGGTGGCCGAATACCGTGCAGAAGTCGAGGCCAAGGCCCAGGCCGCGGTTGATATGCCCCTGCACATCGGCAGCCTTGAAGGTCGCTGGAGTGGTTTCGCCCCGGTATTGCTGGCCCACGACGTGATGGTTGGTGAGGGCAGTAGTGCGCTGCGCCTGGACCAGGTCGAAGTGGTGCCCGATATCTGGGCCAGCCTGATGGCCCGTGAAGTGCGTATCGCCCATCTGGAAGTCAGCGGCCTGCAATTGAGCGTCAAGGAAGACCAGGATGGTCATTGGGCGCTGCAAGGTCTACCGGTGCAGAATGACCAGCCGGTGGACCCGGAGCAGTTGTTGACGCGCATGCAAATGGTCAAGCGCGTATCGCTGTTGGATAGCCAGGTCACCCTGCAACCCTTCGATCAAGCGCCGTTGACCGTGACGTATGTGGGCTTGAGCCTGCACACCGGGATGACTCGGCAACGTTTGGACGCACGCTTGACGCTGCCTGATGGCCAGCCGCTTGCCGTCAGTCTGCGCAGCCGCATTCGTGCCAGCCAATGGCGAGATGCCGAGGTTGAAGCCTACCTCAGCCTGCCCCAGAGCGATTGGGCCAAATGGATTCCCGCGAAGCTGACCCAACAATGGAAGCTCACGCAGTTCAAGGCCGGCGGTGAGTTCTGGCTGACTTGGGCCAAAGGCACTGTCCAAAGCGCAGCGGTGCGCCTTAACTCACCGCAAGTGAAGGGCAGCTACGCTGATCGCAAGCCCGTGCATATCGAGAATCTGGCCCTGACCGCTTACCTGCAACGCAGTGAGGGTGGCCTCAAGGTGCTGTTTGATTCGCTCGCGATGAACCTGGGGGATACCCGCTGGGAATCCCACCTGCAGCTGCAGCAAACCCTGGCTACCGACAAGGCGCAGGAAGTCTGGAAGCTTCAGGCCGATCGCCTCGACTTGACCCCCATCACACCCTTGCTGAACGCCTTGGCGCCGTTGCCGGAAGGTTTTGCCAAGACCCTGGAGCATCTGAAAGCGACGGGCGTACTGCACAATGTGCTGGTGGACTTCCGGCCACAGGACACCACCGACCAGAAAGTCAGCTTTGCCGCCAACTTGGAGCGCATCGGCTTTGATGCGTATTTTGGTGCGCCGGCCGCGCGTAACGTATCCGGCAGCATCAGTGGTGACT
>NZ_JBOICG010000096.1:0-6382 GCF_050739995.1 Pseudomonas sp.
GTCAATATCTTTGTTGACTGATACCCTGCATTCGCGAGCAAGCCCGCTCCCACATTTTTAACGGTGTCGCCCGTTAGAGGGCGATGGGTTTGCGACCCGCAAACGAATGCGCCAGCGTCCCGCCATCCACCAACTCCAGCTCCCCCCCCAACGGCACGCCATGGGCGATACGCGAGGTGATCAGGCCTTTATTGGTCAGCAGTTGAGCGATGTAGTGCGCCGTGGCTTCACCTTCCACTGTCGGGTTAGTGGCCAGGATCACCTCGGTAAAGGTGCCCTGCTCCTCAATCCGCGCGACCAACTGCGGAATGCCGATGGCTTCCGGCCCAAGGCCGTCCAGGGGTGACAAGTGCCCCTTGAGCACGAAGTAGCGCCCGCGATAGCCAGTCTGCTCTACCGCGTACACATCCATCGGCCCTTCCACCACGCACAGCAGCGTGTCGTCACGGCGCGGGTCGGCGCATTGCGGGCAGAGTTCTTCCTCGGTGAGGGTGCGACACTGCCGGCAGTGGCCCACACCGGTCATGGCCTGGCTCAGGGCCTGGGCCAACCGGGTGCCGCCGCTGCGATCGCGCTCCAGCAGTTGCAGGGCCATGCGCTGGGCAGTTTTCTGGCCCACGCCCGGCAAGGTACGCAGGGCGTCGATCAATTGGCGAATAAGGGGGCTGAAGCTCATGGGCGAAGGGTCCGACAAAACAACGAGACGCGGTTTATACCCGCGCCCCGGATTAGCGTCAAATGGTCAATCCTGCGCGACGCGCACCACCAACTTGCCGAAGTTGCGCCCCTCCAGCAAACCAATGAAGGCTTCAGGCGCCTGCTCCAGGCCGTCGACCACATCCTCACGGAACTTGATCTTGCCGTCGCGCACCCACGGTGCCATCGCACTGAGGAATTCGGGCTGGCGGTCACCATAGTCGTCGAACACGATGAAGCCCTGGATGCGCACACGTTTGGTGAGCAAGGTGCGTTGCAATGCCGGCAGGCGATCCGGCCCACTCGGCGCTTCATGGGCGTTATAGCCGGCGATCAGGCCGCACAAGGGAATGCGCGCCTTGGGGTTGAGCAGCGGCACCACGGCATCGAAGACTTTGCCACCGACGTTTTCAAAGTAAATATCCACACCCTTGAAGCACGCCAGGGCCAGCTCATGGGCGAAGTCAGGGCTCTTGTGGTCAACGCAGGCATCAAAGCCCAATTCGTCCACCACGTAGCGGCACTTGTCCGCACCACCGGCGATACCCACCACCCGCAAGCCCTTGAGCTTGGCCACCTGCCCTACCACCGAACCCACCGCGCCGGACGCCGCCGCCACGACCAGGGTTTCGCCGGACTTGGGCTGGCCGATATCCATCAGCCCCATATACGCAGTCATGCCCGGCATTCCCAGCACACCTAGCGCCATCGATGGGCTCGCCAGGCCCTTGGGCACCGGCATCAGGTTGCGACCGTCAGAAATGCTGTGGCTCTGCCAGCCGGTCGAGCCCACCACCAGATCCCCCACTTCAAATTTCGGACTCCGTGATTGCTCCACACGGCTGACGGCGCCACCGGTCATCACTTCGTCGATTTCCACGGGCGCTGCGTAGGACGGGGCGTCGCTCATGCGCCCACGCATATAGGGGTCGAGGGACAGGTAGAGCGTCTTCAACAGCACCTGGCCGTCCGCCAGATCCGGCAGGTTCACGCGTTCCAGGCGGAAGTTTTCTGGGATCGGAGCGCCTTGGGGGCGCGAGACCAGGACAATACGCTGGTTCAGGACTGATTCTTGAGGCATGAGGGCTCCTTTATCGAATGCATCGGTATAGGGTGCAGACCACGCTTGCCGGACCGGGGTTCGATTGGATCAGCACAAACAAAAATGCCAGGCACGAGGCCTGGCATTGGAGTCTAGCTACTCTCAACCGTCAGAGCAGGCCGATCAGAACGGCAGCTTCATGCCAGGTGGCAGTTGCATGCCAGCGGTCACACCGCCCATTTTTTCCTGGCTGTTGGCTTCGATCTTGCGCACGGCGTCGTTGACGGCAGCGGCGAACAACGCTTCGAGCATTTCCAGGTCATCTTCGCCAACACCCGGCAATACGCTTGGGTCGATGCTGACGCGCTTGATGTCGTGACGACCGGTCATCACCACACTGACCATATCGCCACCGGCCTTACCGGTGACTTCGGCGTTGGCCAGCTCTTCCTGCATCTTGGCCATCTTTTCCTGCATCTGCTGCGCCTGCTTCATCAGGCCGGCCATGCCACCTTTCATCATGGGAATCACCTCAAAGTACGTGGATCAAGTTAGTAGCCCGGTGTCAGGACGCCTGGGGCACCGGGGCTTCGACAGGTTCAATTGTATCTTGGCGAACGACGGCGCCGAACTGCTGCATCATTTGCTGGATGAGCGGATCACCGTGAATCGAGTCTTCCGCTTCGCGCTGACGGTTGATACGCCGACGCGTGGCAGCCTGGGCCGGGGTTTCCTGCTCGGGCTTGATCAACTCGATAGCGATGGTCAGCGTACGCTCATGGTACTGGTTCAGCGCATCGTTGAGACGACGCTGCTGGGTCGCGTTGAACAGCGCACTGTGGGCCGGGTCCAGGTGCAGCAGCCAGTGATCGCCTTCAATGGAGATCAGCGTGCAGTTGGCAGCGATGCTGCCGGTCATGCCGGAAATCGGCAATTTCGGGAACAGTTCCAACCATTGCAACGCCAGGCCGGTGGCGGGTGCCGCAGCCGGCTCAACCTCGGGCTCCGGCGCCGGCTCGGCGGTGTGTTCGCTGGCCAGCTCGTCCAGATAGCTGTAGGCCGAATCCATGTCCGGCTCGATGTAGTCTTCGTCCAGTGGCGGCTCATCGTCGAGATCGATGCCCGGGGTAGCGGCATCTACCTGGGCGACGGTCGGCTCGGGAACCGGCGCGGATACCCACTCGGGGGCGTCCGGCACCACGCTGTCCGGGGTCGGCGTGGGCATCGGCGTCAGCTCGGGCTGTTCGCCGCTGGTTTCCAGCACAGGCTCCACGGCGGGCTGCTGCTCCACCTGCGCCTCGACCTCCACCGGGTCGTTCCACGGCAAGTCGACGACCGGCTCGGGCTCAACCACCGGTTCCGGCTCGAGCACGGGTGCGGCTATCACAGGCCCAGGCTCAGGCTCGGGTTCAGAGGCCGCCGCCACTGGCGCAGGCGCAGCCACCACTGGCGCGACCACTGCCGCGCCAGCCACTGGTTTGGCGGAATCAACTGTGGCCTGGCTGATCCCCACTGGCTTTAGCGGCTGTCTCGGTGCGTCTGCCGAGTCGGCGGGCCGGAAGGCAAGCATCCGCAGCAGCACCATTTCAAAACCGCCGCGCGGGTCCGGTGCCAAAGGCAGGTCCCGGCGACCAATCAGGCCCATCTGGTAATAGAACTGCACATCTTCGGCGGGCAACGCCTGGGCCAGGGCCAGCACGCGGTCGCGGTCGCCATGGCCGTTGTCGACGCCTTCAGGCAGCGCCTGGGCGATGGCGACGCGGTGCAGCACGTTGAGGATTTCCGAGAGCACACCGTTCCAGTCCGGACCTTGCTCCGACAGGTGGCGCACGGCTTCGAGCAACGCCTTGGCGTCGCCTTCGATCAGCGCATGCAGCACGTCGAATACCTGGCCGTGATCGAGGGTGCCGAGCATGGCACGCACATCGGCGGCCATGACCTTTCCTTCACCGAAGGCGATGGCCTGGTCGGTGAGGCTCATGGCATCTCGCATCGAACCATCGGCGGCACGGCCGAGCAGCCACAGCGCGTCGTCTTCGAACGGTACGCTCTCGGCACCCAGCACGTGGGTCAAATGCTCGACCACGCGCTCGGGGGTCATGTTTTTCAGGGAAAACTGCAGGCACCGCGACAAAATCGTTGCAGGAAGTTTCTGCGGGTCGGTGGTGGCCAGGATGAATTTGACGTAGGGCGGCGGCTCTTCCAGGGTCTTCAGCAAAGCATTGAAGGAATGGCTGGAGAGCATGTGCACTTCGTCGATCAGGTAGACCTTGAAGCGGCCACGGCTCGGCGCGTACTGCACGTTATCGAGCAGCTCGCGGGTGTCTTCGACCTTGGTGCGGCTCGCGGCGTCGATCTCGATCAGGTCGACAAAACGCCCTTCGTCGATTTCCCGGCACACCGAGCACGTGCCGCAGGGTGTCGAGGTGATGCCGGTTTCACAGTTCAGGCATTTGGCGATGATGCGCGCAATGGTGGTCTTGCCCACCCCGCGAGTACCGGTGAACAGGTAGGCGTGGTGCAGCCGTTGGCTGTCCAAGGCATTGATCAGAGCCTTGAGCACATGGGTCTGGCCGACCATTTCGCGGAACGAGCGCGGACGCCATTTACGTGCAAGAACCTGATAACTCATCGAAAACCGTCGCAACTGGAGAGCAGAGGCCGGTAATGCTAGCGGAGCAAGGGGGAAATTGCATCCGGCACGCTCGTCTAATCTGATTTGGCTTGCGTGGCTGGCCCCTCAAGGGCGCACCGGCTGAGGATGTTCCAGCGGCCCTCTAGGCTGATAGCCGCCACGCTGGCCAACACAACCATCCCGCCGAGCACCACCTGCAATGCAATATGCTCACCCAGCAGCGTCGCCGCCATCACCATCGCCACCGGCGGGACCAGATACATCGCCACCGAGGCGCGGCTGACCTCAACATGCTTCAGTACATAGCCCCAGGCCAAGTACGCCAACGCGCTTGGGAATATCCCCAATACCAACACCGACAGGTTCTCCGGCAACGGCGCCTGCATCATCGCGACCGGCAAGCCAGGCAGGTTCACACATAGCATCAAGGTGCCAGCCCAGACCATGTAGCACGCCATGGTCAGCGGGCTGTAGTGATGGGCGTAGTGCTTCTGGATGGCGAAATAGATACTCCACGAAACCGCTGCCAGCAGGATCAACAAGCCACGCGGGTCGATCTCTCCCACGCCACGGTCGCCCCAGATCACCATCAACACGCCAGCCAACCCCAACAGCACACAGCCCCAGCGCCAGGCACTGACGCGCTCCTTCAAACAGAACGACGCGATCAGCACACTGAACAGCGGCGCTGACTGGGCCAGCACACTGGACGCCGCCGCCGTCACCCACTGCTGCCCCTCGTTGAGGCTGGTGTGATGCAGGAACACACCAAAAAAGCCCAGCACCAGCAACCACGGCAGATCCCGCAGGCGCGGTCGGCCGATCCCCATCACCAGCGCCACACCGCCCATGAACACCGACGCAATTAAAAACCGCAGCAATGCCAATTGGCCGGGACTGTAGCTGTGCAGCCCCATATGCACACCAATCGGCGAGTAGGCCCAGCAGAGGATGACGCTGGCGATGACTAGCGTAAGCTTCAAGGGTGACGGGGTATTCATTGACGGCATCCGCGAACTGAGTGGGAATGCCGTCAGTCTTGGCTTGCGTAGGACGTAGGACAATTAACCGTTTCTGACTTCTGAAATCACTGGAACTGAGTAATGGAACTGGCCCAACTGAAAATGGTGCGAGCCGTGGCGCAAACCGGCAGCGTGGCCCAGGCCGCCCTGCAACTGCACTGCGTGCCGTCCAACATCACCACGCGGATCAAGCAGTTGGAAAGCGAGTTGGGCACGCCACTGTTCATCCGCGCCGGGCGCGGCTTGGTGATCAGCGCGGCCGGTGAAATCTTCCTGGAGTACTGCGAGCGCATCCTGGCGTTGGTGGAGGAATCCAAACGCGCGGTGGACGCCAACGCCATTCCCCGTGGCACCCTGCGCATTGGTGCCGTGGAGTCCAGCGCCAGCGGCCGCCTGCCGCCCTTGCTGGCGGAGTACCATCGGCGCTATCCCGACGTCAGCCTGGAGTTGGTCACCGGTGCCTGGGCGCAATTGCTGGACGATCTGCAACACCACCGTCTCGATGTGGCCTTGGTCGCCAGCGGCAGCAAGCGCGCCAAGCTCGAACACAGCGTGGTCTACAGCGAACGCCTGGTACTGATCGCCAGCGCCTCCAGCGAGCCGATCACCAGCGCCAAGGACTTGGCTGGTCGCACGTTGCTGGTGTGGCCACCCGGCTGCCCCTACCGTGCCGCGCTGGAAAACTGGGTCAAACCCCACGACTTCAAGCCGAGCATCGCCAGCTATGCCAGTTGGGGCACGATCATCGGTTGTGTCAGTGCGGGGATTGGCGTGGCGTTGGCGCCCGAAGGCATCCTGGCCCGCTATGAACAGGCCAATCAGCTGGCGTCGTACCGGTTTGAGGAATTGCAGGCGGTGGACAACCTGCTGTTCTGGCACAAAGACACCCAGCGCCATCTGGCACGGGATGCGTTTGCCGGGCTGTTGCGCGAAACATTCGGCTGACACTGCTAACAAATGTGAGAGGGGCCAAGCTCTATGTAGTGA
>NZ_JBOICG010000097.1:0-3198 GCF_050739995.1 Pseudomonas sp.
CTACAAAAGCCCGCTTGTATACACACTTTTGATCGAGTACAGACTCATGACTCAACCGTCTTTACGCTCCGTGGAAGTCGCCAACTTCGATGCCTTGCTTGATCGCCTCAGCGCCGAACTGGCAAGCACTGCACATCTGTTTGATGAAAGCGGCGCCTTCCCCCACGCCAACTTCAAGCGGTTGCATGACCACGGTCTGGTCGCGCTCACCGTACCGAAAGCCCTGGGCGGTGGCGGTGCCAGCCTGCCCCAGGCGCGCAGGGCCATCAGTGCGATTGCCAAGGGCGAACCCTCCACCGCATTGATTCTGGTCATGCAATACCTGCAACACACGCGTCTGCAAGACAGCAAAACCTGGCCTCCGCACCTCCGCGTCCAAATAGCAGAAGATGCGGTGCGCAACGGCGCGCTGATCAACGCGTTACGCGTAGAACCCGACCTGGGCACCCCGGCCCGTGGCGGTTTGCCGGCGACCACCGCGGTGCGCACCGCTGAAGGTTGGCGCATCAGCGGGCGCAAGATTTACTCCACGGGCAGCCATGGCCTGAGCTGGTTCAGCGTGTGGGCGCGCAGTGACGATACCGACCCGCTGGTGGGCGCCTGGCTGGTGCCAAAAAACAGTCCCGGCGTGAGCATCATCGACACCTGGGACCACCTGGGCATGCGCGCCACCTGCAGCCATGAAGTGGTGCTCGACAATGTGCTGGTGCCGTTGGACCACGCGGTCAGCGTCAGCCCCTGGAGCGCGCCGCAACCCGAGCTGGATGGCGACGGGTTCCTGTGGATGGCGGTGTTGTTGTCGTCGGTGTACGACGCCGTGGCCCAAGCCGCACGGGATTGGCTGGTTAACTGGCTGGAAGAGCGCAAGCCATCCAACCTTGGGGCGGCGCTGGCCACCCTGCCACGGTTCCAGGAAACCGTAGGGCATATCGATACGTTGCTGTTCGCCAACCGCAGCCTGTTGGACGCGGCGGCCGAAGGGCACACCCCGGCCAGCCACGCGGCGCAGTTGAAGTATCTGGTGACCCACAACGCGATCCGTGCGGTGGAGCTGGCCATCGAAGCCTCGGGCAACCCCGGCCTTTCACGTCATAGCCCGCTGCAACGGCACTATCGCGACGTGCTGTGCAGCCGCGTCCACACCCCGCAGAACGACGCCGTGCTGCAAGGCATCGGCAAAGCCGTGTTCGCACAACGCCAGAAGGAACGCACATGAGTCAGGTGATTATCGCCAGCCAGTTGGACGAAGACTTCAACGCCGTGATCCGCGAACGCCTGGCCCCACTGCACCCCGAAGCCCAGGTGATCGGAGTGCCGGTGGGCGTGCCGAGTGACCTGCCACCCCAGGCCAATATCTTGCTGCTGCGTCCGATCAACGTGCGGGGCTACACCGCGCCGGACACTCCACCACCCGGCTGGCCTTACGGCGCGCAGTGGGTGCATCTGGTGTCGTCGGGTATCGACTTCTACCCACAGTGGCTGTTCAACGGCCCGCCGGTGACCACCTCGCGGGGCAGCGCCGCCGATAACCTCGCCGAGTTCGCCCTGGCGGCAATCTTTGCCGCCGCCAAACATTTGCCGGACATCTGGGTGAAGGACGCCCAGTGGCAGTTCACCGCGCTGCGCCCGCTCAAGGGCACCACGTTGGGAATCCTGGGGTTTGGGGCAATTGGCGAGCGCCTGGCGCAAAAGGCCCTGGCCTTGGGGATCAACGTCGTGGCGCTGCGTCAAAGCCAGGCACCGTTCAGTTCGGGCGTGGAAACCGCCAAGGACATCCATGACCTGTTCGCCCGCGCCGATCACCTGGTGGTAGCCGCACCGCTGACCGAGGCCACGCGGCATATCATCAACCGTGAGGTACTGGGGAATGCCAAGCCGGGATTGCACCTGATCAACATCGCGCGGGGTGGTTTGCTGGATCAGGAGGCGCTGCTCGAAGCGCTGGATAACGGTCAGATTGGGCTGGCATCGCTGGATGTGACGGAGCCGGAGCCGTTGCCGGATGGTCATCCGCTGTACAGTCATCCGCGTGTGCGGTTATCGCCGCATACCTCGGCGATTTCCACCCGCAGCCAGCATGAGATTGCCGACGCCTTCCTGGCCAATCTGGAGCGCTACCTGAGCCAGCAAGCGCTGCACAACCTGGCCAACTAGCACCCACCGGCCAGACGTTCACGCAAAAACTCCACCAGCGCCTGCACCGGCCGTGAACTCTGCCGGTGCTGAGGGTACACCGCCGACAGGGTCAGGGCTTCGGGGGCGTACTCGTCCAATAGCGTCACCAGGCGCCCGTCCTTCAAGGCATCGGCGACGATAAAGTTCGGCAGGTAAGTGACACCCAACCCAGCGATGGCCGTGTCGCGCAGCAGCTCGCCGTTATTGACGCGCATACGCCCGCTGACATTCAGCGACTGCAGCTTGCCCTTCACCTGGAAACGCCATTGCACTTGGCGACCATGGCCATAGGGCAGGCAGTCGTGGGCGGCCAGGTCTTCGGGCTTGAGCGGCGTACCGCGCAGGGCCAGGTACTCGGGGCTGGCACAGTACACGCGCTGGATGCTAGCGATGCGCCGAGCGATCAAGGTGGAGTCTTCCAGGGTACCAATGCGCAATACCAGGTCGTAGCCCTCGCCGATCAGGTCCACGGGGCGGTCGCTCAGGTCGACCTCCACCGAGACATGCGGATGCCGCTGCAGGAACAACGGCAACAGGCAACCCAAATGCGCCATGGCAAACGACAACGGCGCGCTGAGGCGAATGGTGCCGCGAGGGTCGCTGTTCTGGCCGGCGATGCCCTGCTCCACTTGCTCGACTTCGCTGAGCAGACGCAGAGCGGATTCATAATAACTCTGGCCGAGTGGCGTGACGTCCAGGCGGCGGGTGGAACGGTTGAGCAGACGCACACCCAGACGGTCTTCCAGCTGGATCAGGCGGCGGCTGACAAATTGCTTGGACAGCCCCAATTGTTCGGCGGCGGCGGTGAAGCTGCCGGACTCCATGACCTGGCAGAACAGGCGCATGTCTTCGAAGGGATTCATTGTCGCTTCTCGGTGGACGATGGGCTGTTTTATAACCGGTCAGTCCCAACACCACAAATCAAATGAGTGAACACAGTCAAATGTGGGAGGGGGCTTGCCCCCGATAGTGGTGGATCAGTCAGAACATCTGTGACTGACACACCGCTATCGGGGGCAAGCC
>NZ_JBOICG010000098.1:0-13087 GCF_050739995.1 Pseudomonas sp.
GTTGTGGCCCAGGCGCTCCTGGATCGTCGCTACCTGCGAGTCGCGAAAGCCATTGCGCCACACCAGCCCGGAATTGAACATGCTCACCGTCGCAATCGACTGAAAGCGCTTGTCTGTACGCGCCGCCGCCAATGAATCCCCCCCGCCGCCGCAAATCCCCAACAGGCCCAAACGCGAACTGTCGGCACCAGGATAGCCAGCGATAAAGTCCGCCATGCCATGGATATCCTCAATACGGTTCGCCGGCTTATCCACATTACGCGGCTTGCCGCCGCTGCCACCCTGATACGCCGCATCCGCCGTAATCGTGATGTAACCCTGGCCGGCCAGACGCTGCGCATACAGCCCCGCCACCTGCTCCTTAACCCCGCCGGATGGGCCACCACAATGATCGGGTACTGCTTGGTCGCGTCGTAATGGGCTGGGGTGTAGACGTTGGCGGCGATGTCGAGACCGTTGAGTTTGTAGGTGTCTAGGAAACAGGGGATGAATACCGCCAGGGTCATCGGTGCGCTGAAATGTCCGAAATGTGAAGCAAGTCATACCTTGGGCTGAACGGCATCGATTTATTTGTGGGCATCGTTTCTATGGTCTAGATACAACTACATCGTTAAGTTTTCCAAATTCTTAGAACAACAATAGATGAGAAGAAAACTATGCATCTTGTACTGCGCACAGGGAAAAACCATCTGCTTCAGGTGGGCGCGCTGTCTCTTTTAAGTGTGGCATTACAACAAGCACAAGCAGCTTGTGTTCTCACTCCCGGCCCCGGCGTCGACTCTTACGTTTGCGACAGCGGTAGCAGTGCCACGGGGCTCACCGACCTGGTGGGCAACAATACGCTAACCTTGCCAGCCGGCGGCACCGGCACCATCAACGGTAATATCCTCACCGGGCCTGGCGCCGACTTCGTCGACATGAACTCCGGGCGCATCGTCGGCAGTGTCACTCAGGGCGACGGCGCCGACCGCTTCCGTATCAGTGCAGGTACGGTCACGGGGGCGGTATCCCAGGGCAATGGCATTGATGACTTTGTCATGAGCGGTGGCCAGATCCAGTCCCTTGCCCAAGGCGATGGCCGCGATACCTTCCTGATGACTGGCGGCACCATCGTCGGCGCCTTTGAAGACGGCGACGTGGCGCAGCAAACGGGTGGCACCATCGGCCGGGTCGACATGAAGCTCGACAAAAACATCTACCTCATGTCTGGCGGCACGATCCTTGGCAATCTCGTCACCGGCTTCGACACCGACAGGATTGAAGTCTCCGGGGGCACCATTGGCGGCAATATCAGCACCAGTGGCGGCGATGACAGCATCACCGTCAGCGGTGGCGTGATCAACGGCGAGATCCGCGCCAGCGTCGGCAACGATACGTTCAATTGGCTCAATGGTGGCCAGATCAAATCTTCAGTGCTGATGGGCGACGGTAACGACACGGCATTGCTCAGCGGCCTGAGCGAAAGCCTGTTGAGCGCCACCCCGTCCATCGACGGTGGCCTGGGCAATGACCAACTGACCTTCGACAACACCACATCCGGCACGGCCTCCCGATACATTGGTTGGGAGACGGTCAACCTCAACAACCATTCACGCTTCGACCTCGCTGGTGATTTTTTCCTCGGCGACAGTGCCAGCAATACCGGAACCTTTTCCATCGACAACACCAGCGTACTGGCCGTGACCCAAGGCAGTATCCGCCCCTACACCGCCGGTCAGTCGGTCACGCTCAACAATGCCGGGACTATCGACATGACCTCCGGCAGCAACAGCGCTACTGACTCACTGACGGTGCATGGCAACTACGTCGGCAACAACGGCCAGTTGTGGCTGCAAACCGTGCTGGGTGACGACAATTCGGCCAGCGATAAGCTGGTGGTCTCGAACGGCACCATCAGCGGCAACACTCAATTGGCGGTGAGCAATCTCGGCGGCCTGGGCGGTCTGACGCTCAACAACGGTATCGAAGTGGTGCAGGCGCTCAACGGTGCGGTGAGCACCAGCGACGCCTTTGCCCTGAAAGGTTCGGTGTCGGCCGGGGCCTATCAGTACTACCTGTTCAAGGGTGGTGTGACGGCCGGTTCGGAAAACAACTGGTACCTGCGTTCCTCTGTGATCGCGGTACAACCACCCGCAGTGCCACCGCCTCCACCGGTACCGCCAGTCGTGGTGCCCGTACCGCCGATTCCCCCCGTGCCGCCGGTGGTCGCCCCGGATGAGCCACCGGTCGAGCCACCAACACCGCAACCCGTCGCCCCCGTCGAGCCCCCTGCCCCACCGCCGACCCAAGTCCCCGCCGAAGTATCGCCGGAGCCTGCCGTCACCACGCCGCCATTGCCAACAGCGGTTGCAGGTGCCGACCCGATTCCACTGTATCGCCTGGAAGTACCGGTGTATTCGGTAGTGGTGCCCGCTGCGCAGTTGATGACCCTGCAAGCGCTGGGCACCTTCCATGACCGCCAGGGCGAACAAAGCCTGCTGAGCGAAACCGGCGCAGTGCCGGCCGGCTGGGGCCGAGCGTATGGGAGTGACTTCAACAAGAGTTGGACCGGCACGGTGTCGCCGAGCTTCGACGGCACAGTCAAAGGCTATCAGGTGGGCCATGACCTCTACGCCTCTGAAACCAACGGCGGGCAGATCCAGCGCTTCGGCTTGTTTGTCGGCCAGAGCCAACTGCGGGGCGATGTCAAAGGCTTTGCCGAGGGCTTCCAGGATCGCCGCTCCGGCCGGGTCAAACTCGACGGTGACAACTTCGGCGCCTACTGGACCCTCACCGATCCCCAAATAGGCTGGTATGTGGACCTGGTAGCCATGGGCACGCGCCTGGAGGGTGATAACAAATCCGACCGTGGGGTGAAGATGGACAGCAAGGGGCACGCATTGGCGTTGTCTGCCGAAGCCGGCTATCCGATTGCGCTCTCCGAGCATTGGGTGGTGGAGCCGCAGGTGCAGGTGATCAACCAGCAGATCGACATGGACAGCCAGAACGACGGAATTTCCAAGGTCTCATTTGACTCCCAGGACTATTGGACCGGTCGCCTGGGTGCGCGCCTGAAGGGGCGTTACCTGGTGCAGAACACGCCGGTCGAACCGTACCTGCGGGCCAATGCCTGGCGCACCTTCGGCGGCAGTGACACGGTGACCTACGATGACGTTGACCGGATCAAGAGTAAACACAAGTCCTCCTCTGCTGACCTTGGAGTGGGCGTGGTCGCACGCTTGTCGCCTACAATCAGCGTGTATCTGGCGGCGGACTACAACACCAACCTCGACACCAATCAGCTGGAAGGTGTCAGCGGCAACCTCGGCCTCAGGGTCAGTTGGTAAGTGATTAACCCCTCTTGAACAACGCGCTGGCGCCATTGCGGTGCTGGCGCGTTGTCACGATCAAGCGTCGTCAAAAACACCCTTTAGAGAAATGAGCCCGGTAAATGGCTATGTGCTACTTTTTTCACAGCCTCTCCTCTGCCGTTCTTTACAGGAGCAGGTCTGTTTAAAACTACGCCTTAGTGCAAGGAAGCAAGCATGCGACTCATCAAACTATTGGTATTGGCCATCACGTTATGCGGCTCCGCCACGGCATTTTCCGCGACCCGGCTTGAGTCTCTGAGACAGGAAGGGGCACGTGACGGTAAACAATTCGCCGAAGATTCACGGAAAAATGGAATAACCGTGGATCGCGTGGTGTGTGTAGTCGGCATGTCGGGCGAAGATGAAAGCCGCCCCGAATTGACCCAGCAGGAGATTGAAACCTATGCACGGGCTTTCGGTAATGCCTGCATGGGGCGCAATGTTTTTTAGGCGAAAATAGTAGTCGCCGCCACTGCGCTGGCCTTGCAACTTCTCCATGGCCTCCAGCAGCCATGGAGAAGTTCACGCCGTTTGCTTGCCTATCCAGCGTCGATATTGACGGGTACGGCACGCCGCGCCGAGTTGCTCCATAAACAGTGCACGCAGAGGCGACACACTTGGATCGGGCTGTTTATCCAGGCTGAGTTTGCGCAGCTGGAACTTGACCACCGCCATGTTGGCCAAGGACGCGATGGTCTTGTTTTTCCAGGTGATCGGCGGCAATTGCGGCGCGTTGTCTTTACCCTGGAGCCAGTCACGTGGCAAGTGCGGCTCGATGGCCAACGCCGTGCCCATACCGACCATGTCCACACCGCTTTGCACCACGCTTTCAGCGACGGGGCGGCGACGTACGCCACCAGTGACCATCACCGGCATCTTGGCGACGGTCTGGATGTCACGGGCAAATTCGACGAAGTAAGCCTCGCGCGCCAGGGTGCGGCCATCACGGGCCTGGCCTTGCATGGCGGGGGCTTCATAACTGCCACCGGACAATTCCACCAGGTCCACGCCCAGGTCGTTGAGCAATACCACCACCCGTTTGGCGTCGTCGGCGGTAAAGCCGCCTCGTTGGAAGTCGGCGGAGTTCAGTTTGACCGCCACGGCAAAGTCCTTCGACACCACGGCTCTGACGGCCTTGACGATGTCCAGCAACAGGCGTGCGCGGTTTTCCAGGGAGCCGCCCCACTCGTCCGTACGCTGGTTGGTCAGCGGCGACAGGAACTGGCTCAGCAGATAACCATGGGCAGCGTGGATTTCAACGCCGGTGAAACCCGCCTGCTCGCCCAGCCGGGCAGTACGTGCAAAACGTTGAATCACGTCTTGGATCACACTCGGCGTCATGGCGTGAGGCGTGGCGAAGCGCTTGGACATGTTGCCCAGGTTCAGCGCAACGGCTGAGGGTGCCCAGGTCTTTTGTCCCAGGTTGGCCTGCATCTGACGGCCAGGATGGTTGATCTGAAGCCAGAACTGCGCGCCACCAGAACGCCCCACTTGTGCCCAACGCTTGAACTTGGCCAGTTGCTGGTCATCCTGCAACACCACCCCGCCCGGGCCGGTCATGGCGCGACCATCTACCATCACATTGCCGGTGATCAGCAGGCCGGCGCCGCCGTCAGCCCACGCCTGGTAGAGGCGCATCAGGTCTTCAGAAGGTGCGTGCTGGGCGTCTGCCATGTTTTCTTCCATGGCAGCTTTGGCGATGCGGTTCTTGATAGACGAACCGTTGGGCAATATCAGGGTGTCGAACACGTTCATGGGGTGGTCCTCAGTTGACGTGGAGCCACCATAAGATTGAAGTGAACTTTAAGGTCAACAAGTTTTTTCGACAGCAAGTTTTCACAGATACGGGGGTTGACCTTAAAGGAAGGTTTAAGGTGAGCATGCAAGCACCTACCGATTGTCGGAACCCAAATGATGTTGAAGACCTTCATTTCTTACGCGTTATTAGTGATAGGTGGTGCTTTCATGACTTACACAACAGCTGAACCAGCCCCATCCGCCGCAATGACAAAGAATCGTCAGATCCTGGTGATCATGACCAATCACGCCAGCTATCCGTCCCGCAGCGACACCACCGGGTTGTGGTTGACCGAACTGACGCATTTCACCGATGTGGTGGAAGCCGCCGGCTACTCCACGGTGTTTGCCAGTCCCAAGGGCGGTGCCGTGCCCTTGGACGAGCGCAGTCTCGGTTGGCTCTATATGGACAAGGCCGCCCGCGAGCATTTGCAGTCACCCGCCTTTCGCGCTCGCCTGAACAACACCCTGGCGATTGCCGATATCGACCCGTCCCAGTACAGCGTCATCTATTTCACAGGTGGCCACGGGGTGATGTGGGACTTCCCCAACAACCCGGACCTGCGCCGTGTCGCCGAGACCATCTACAACCAGGGCGGGATCGTTTCGGCCGTTTGCCATGGCGTCGCCGGGCTGCTTGATCTGAAGGATGCGCAAGGTCAACTGATCATCCAGGGCCGCAACATCACCGGGTTCTCGGATCGCGAAGAACTGCTTTCCGGTATGAAAAGCCAGGTTCCATTCTTCCTGGAGGACCGGTTGGTAAGCCAAGGCGCGCATTACCAGAAAGCCTGGCTGCCCTTCACTTCCTTTGCCATTACCGATGGCAAACTGGTAACCGGTCAGAACCCGCAGTCGCCCAAGGCCGTGGCTGACGCCGTGATGGCCCTGCTTTCTGCAGACACCACCCCGTCGATCACTCACTAAAAGGACATCTGAGATGCCCAGTCAGAACGACTGCACCCTGATCCATATAGCAGGCCACCCGGTGCCTGTGGTCAAAGACGGTTTGTACGAACGTTTTCTCTCCAACCCGCCATTGTCAGTGATTGCAGCTGAGCTGCCAGGGGTTGATTTAAGCTGGTTCAACGGTTTGGAAAAGACCCAGGTCGACATAGGGTTCGAGTCCTACTCGCCCAATTTTTACTACCAGAACAATCGCGTCACCGCGATATACACCGCCGACCTGGCCAAGCTCCGCGCGCTGATGCCGCCTGACGTGCTGGCCATCGTGCAACCCCTGCAAATCTGGCCTGGTCGCGGTTTGATCGCATTCACCGCGTACACCTATGAATACTGTGATAACGACGCCTACAACGAAGTGGCGGTATCGATCATCACCAATAAGCCGGGCAAGGCCAACTTGGGGCCGCTCACGCTGATCGGCCAGTCGCTGTCGAGGGATTTTTGGGGGTATGTGCTCAAGCTGCCGGTGAATACGGAGTTGGCGAGGGTTCGCGGTGTGGTGGGTTACAACCTGCCGAAATGGCTGACGGGAATTGACCGAAAAGAGGACGCCCAATCGGTGGTCTATAAGATTACCGATAGCCAGAGCGGCAAGGTAGACGTGACGCTCACAGCACTAAAACTCGACGGCTTGTCGACCCAAGAGAATCTGGTCACCAGCAGCTTCACCAACCTCGATCACCAAGGCCGGTTAGCGTATGGGTATGCCGTTTCCCGTCAGCTCAAACATGGCGCCAGCACAAGCCCCGGCTCGGCCACCCTTACCCTGGGTGAAGGTAGCCTGTCGGACTGCCTGCGGGCCTTGAAGCTGGGGAAAATGATTAAGTACGAATATGTGCCCGAGTTCCAGAGTGCACTCTATGCGCCCAAGCCCCTTGCAACCCTGCCAGGTACGTACTAAGTCTTCTGGCGACTACCTGAAACCGCCGCCATGCCCTCTTCGCGCAGACGGTGCAGGAGCAACTGCGTGTTGTCCGTACAGGGCATGCCTTCAGGTTTGCCCTCCACGCCCGCAATTACCAGCAGCAGCTGCGCCTTGTTCTGGGTCAAGCGCTGCTGCAGGACTTCGATTTCCGCCACCTTGCGCTTGAGCCCCGTGAGCAATTCATCATGCTGCCAACCGCTGGCATTGGTCGGCAGCAGTTGGCGGATTTCATCCAGGGAAAACCCGGCGCCCTGGGCGCCAGTGATGTTCTGCAACACCCATTCGGTATCAGGGGCATAGTCCCGATAGCCGTTGGCTTTGCGCCCGACCGAGGTAATCAGGCCGCTCGCTTCGTAAAAGCGAATACGCGAAGGCGCCAAGCCGGTGATTTTCGCCAGTTCGCCTATTCTCATTTTCCACCCCACACAACCATTGACCTTAAAGTTGACTTTAAACTTAAAGTAAACCGGCGACAGGCGCAACGCTCTTTATTTCACAAGGGCCACGATCTGCCCTTTCTTCAGGAGAGACACACATGGGTTATGTCACGACGCAGGACGGTGTTGAGATCTTTTATAAAGATTGGGGTCCGCAGGATGCCCCAATCATATTCTTCCATCATGGTTGGCCACTGAGTTCAGACGATTGGGACGCGCAGATGCTATTTTTCCTGGCTAACGGCTACCGGGTGATTGCCCATGACCGACGCGGCCACGGTCGATCAAGCCAGGTGTGGGATGGGCACGACATGGATCACTATGCCGATGACGTCGCGGCCGTTGTCAATCATCTTGGTGTGCAGGGCGCCGCCCATGTGGGGCACTCAACCGGCGGTGGCGAGGTGATTCACTACATCGCACGCCACGGTGAGGATCGCGTGTCGAAGGCCGCGATCATCAGTGCCGTGCCGCCATTGATGGTGCAAACCCCAGGCAACCCGGGCGGGCTGCCAAAATCGGTGTTCGATGGCATGCAAGCCCAACTGCAGGCCAACCGCGCACAGTTCTACTATGACGTGCCAGCAGGACCTTTCTATGGTTACAACCGACCGGGTGCCAAGCCGTCCGAGGGCATCATCCGCAACTGGTGGCGACAAGGCATGATGGGCAGTGCCAAGGCTCACTATGACGGAATCGTGGCGTTTTCCCAGACCGACTTCACCGAAGCGCTGAAAAGCATCTCGATTCCCGTCCTAGTGATGCACGGCGATGATGATCAGATCGTGCCTTATGAAGACTCCGGGCTGCTATCGGCCAAGCTGTTGCGTAACAGCACGCTGAAAACCTATGCGGGTTTCCCCCACGGTATGCCGACTACAAACGCTGATGTAATCAACGCTGATTTGCTGGCGTTCCTGCGTGGTTAACCCGTCCTGAAACCTTCATCGCTGGCTCAAACGTAGCCTGATCCGGGCTGCGTTTGACTTGAATAACTGGGCAGGTCGATAGCATCGGCTTTCGGCGAAAGGATCTTCCCAAACACGGTCTTGAGCCCTGGTGCAGTGGCCATCCTCAATACCGCGTGGCCAAGGGCGATACCCCAACGCGAATGCGGCGACGCCAGCCGGGGCGCGAACGTAGGCACGCTTTGCGCCTGGGCGACGTAGGGCCGCATCAGCTTTTCATAGGCCGCGAAGGCTTGATGGTGATCAGCGTGGCGCCCCAATTCGCCAGCCAACACGTAGGCGCCGCTTAGCCCCAAACTGGTGCCCATACCACTGATGGGCGATGCACAGTAGGCCGCGTCGCCCACCAGTGCGATTCGCCCCTTCGACCAGCGCGGCATCTTAACCTGGCCCACGGCGTCCAGATAAAGGTCGGTGGCCTCCTCCAGCGCGGCGAGCACCCGGGGGGTTTCCCAGCCCGCGTCGGCAAACAGTTGCTTGAGCAAGTTTTTTTGCTCGGCCTGGGGGAGTTTCTCGTAGCCGCTCGGCGCTTGCTGAAAAGACAAGAACGCTCGCGTGGTCCCCAGGTTGTCCGGGCGCAAACACACACAACGCCCGCCAGGGATGTTGTACCAGCGCATGACATCGCCATCGCTTGGTTGCCTCGGCACGGTGAAATAGGCCGTGTAGAGGTCGAGGGGACGACGCTGGACCTCGTCGCCAAACACCAGATGACGCGTGGCCGAACCAATCCCCTCCGCCACAATCACCAGGTCGTAAACCTGCTCGGTTCCCCGCTCGAAATACACATGGACCTGCGCGCCGTCGTCTTCCAGTGCCTCAATGCTGTCGCCGAACCGGTACGTGACTCGGTCCTGGCTATGCTGGATCAGGAGCTTGGCCAGTTCCCCCCGCAGAATCTCCAACTCGACTATCGGCCCATCGCCATCGAAGGCATTGACGCCAATAAAGGCCCGTATGTGGTTGCGTTGGTCAACGAAGGCGATGCCCTGCTCCTGCGTGGTGTTCGCCCGAATCAGATCCTCCAACCCCATGCGCTGTACAACCACGCTACCAGCACCACGCACGTCGATAGTCTGCCCGCCATCACGAAACTCAGGCGCCCTCTCCACCACCGTTACGTCCATACCCTGGCGAGACAGCCAATACGCCAACGCCGGCCCGGTGATGCTTGCTCCGGTGATCAGGACTTTTTGTGCTCTCATCAGACGTCCGAACCTTCAGGTGTGCAGGCAGTGCTGCCGGGTAATGTGGTGCGATAAACCTCAATCACCCGCCCTAAAAATGCCTCAATCACCGCACGGTCGTGACCATTGAGCGCGCCGAGTACGGCACTCATGCCATTGAGCATGGGCGCAATATGGCCATATATCTTGGTCACCGACTCAGGCACCGGACACACAAGCACTCGGCGTTTGTCATTGAGTTGCCGCTCACGAACCACATGTCCGGCGCGCTCCAGCCGATCGATGGCCTGGGTGATGCCAGCAGTGGTCACGTAAAGACGCGCAGCCAGCTCGGTCGGCGCCAGCGGCCCATCCTTGATCAGATGTTCCAGTACCGCCATATCGGTTTCATTGATCCCCAGGGCCGTGCCGAGATGACCTGCGGCCTGGCGCGTCAGAATCGCGACTTGTTGCAACTGTTGGCCGACGGTGTCGCTTGCGATTTGCAAGTTGCGTGGGTCAGCGACGGGATGAGATGGGGATGACAGCGGCTTCATGGATGAGGGGTTTCCGGGGTTTGAAGAAGGCAAAACTAGCATATAGCTAACTTACTTAGCTAGTTTCGTACGCCGAACGGCGCCCCGTAAAACAACGACGTTCTCGCATTGACGTGCACCGATCTGAGGTTCAAGGCAAAATGCCACCTTTTAGTTGCAAGGAACGCATAAGTGCCCGTCACCACATTGAAGTCGCAGGCGAATCGTCGACTCATTTCCACCCTCCTTTTACTGACAGGCCTGACAGGCCTCGCAGGATGCCACCGGCTAACGCCCGAGCAGCAAGTGACTGCCTGGATTGATAGCGGAGGCACATCCCGGCCGATGTTCCTTACCACGGAGGAAATCAGGCAGATGGAGGCGCGAAGATACGTCAGGGTCTTGCGCCGGGGTCTGGCGGACAATGCGGCCCGGGAGAACCGCGAGGGATTGCAAGGCAGCGTGCGGTTGCGCATGAAGCTCGATCGCCAAGGTGATGTCTTGCTCTGCGAGGCCGTTCCCCCTGATGAACGCGCCCGCTCCGATGTCGCCAAGCTCATCGTGAACGCGTGCTGGAGCAGTGTCTGGGAGCCAGTTCCAGAAGCGCTGCAGCATCCAATCGATGGAGGTCTCGAAGTCATCGCGCCGTTTATTGTTACCGGCGACACATCGCCAAAATCTGGCGCCCTACTGAGAATGCACGAGTCATCTGAAGCGCGACGTTTTTTCTGGGACAACGTGGTAGCCAAATACCCCGTCAATACGTTTGGCAAGGCCAGCTTCAGTTTCACCGCCAACGCACAGGGCCAAGTCCTACAGTGCGATGTAACACTGCAAAAGCACTATCAGCGCCCTGAGCGTTTCCAGGCAGACCCGGCGTTACAAAAGGCGCTTGAGCAACAGTGCTTGCAACTCGATCTGCGACAAATGCCAGGCTTTCAGTCTCGTTTGGGTGAAGACGGCATAATCCACTGGGGCGTTTCAGTGGACTACTTGCCGTGGAAGTATCAGCTTGGAGAAAACCGCCGTGCGACTCCTGCAGCTCGCTGAGGCTGGAAACCTTCAACACTTGCGATCAAGCACCCAAGTGGCAATGCTTTCCAGCGCCCCGGAGGCGTAGGCACGGTGCCCGGACATCAGGAATATCGCCGTGGTGTACCACGGCCACTCGCTGGCCAACTGATAGTCGAACCCACTGCTGCGCAACAAGCCGTGGGTCGCCGAGGGGACTTTGCGAATGCAACGAAGCGTCTGATCGGGTAGAGATGTATCCCAGGTGCCCAGGGTGTCATCCGGGTCGACATTTCGGTCCTGCGCGCCCATCAGAATCATCACCGGCGTCTGCATGGCGGCTATCGCGCTTCGGGCGTCGGCGTGGGAATTGCGACGTTCAAAGTCCTGCCGCGTGCAGGTTGCAGCACAAGGCGATTCGGCGGCTGCCTGGGTGAACTCGGCATCAAATGCCTGGATTTCGCGTTGTACTTGTCTTGCCACTTCATCGGGCGGTAGCTGCTGTGACTTGAGGCGTTGGCTCAAGTAATAAAACCCCTGATTCCGCCAGTTTATGGCCGGTCCCACCAACACTGCGAAGTCGGCACGTGCCGGCCCACTGGCCTGTGGAACCACCCATCCTGCCTGTGAAAAACCGAGAAACCCCATCGGGCTGTGTTTGAGAGAAGGCACACCTCTGAGACGCTTGAGGGCTTCTACCTCTTCCGCTGCACGATCATCCATGGATTGCGCCAACCAGTTGCCCTGACTGGCACCCACACCCGGTTTATCCCAGGAAAAAACAGCAATGCCTTGGGAGAGCAGGTAGTTGACCAACGGCGCATAGCCGTCGCCCGACCAGCGATCCTGAGCACCATCGCCATGGACAATCAACACCACGGGCGGTGACGGCTGTTCAGCGGGCATGAGCAGCGTCCCTTCCAACTGATCACCCTGGGACTTGAACAGGATGACTTGCCCTCGACTCCCAAGGTCCAAGTCGAAAGCTTGCAAGCGGTACACTGCAACAGCACTGACGGCGACCAGCACACCAATACAGAACCCCAGGCGCTTGATGATTTTCTTCACTTTGCCCTCTCATGTTTAACCGCCATCGAGCTCACTCCCCTTCTCATGTCGACGATAGCGAGAAAGCGAAACCCCGGTTTGGCGCTTGAAATAACGGCACAAATAGGAAGCATCGGCGAAGTTGAGCGTGTCGGCAATTCGGCCAATCGCCAGGTCGCTGTATGAAAGGAGCGCCTTGATCTCCAGCGTCACCTGCCGATCAATCAGCCCCTTGGGCGTGTCATTGAAGAAGGTTTTCGTCAGCTGTGACAGATAGAACGGCGTGATGCTGAGCGCGTCGGCGTAGAACTTCACTTCTCGGTGCCGAATACAGTGTTTGCCGATCAACTCCCAGAATCGCCAACTGAGCATTTCCTTTCGGCTGAACGCCTTGTTGCCTTTTTGCACGGTTGGCAGTTGCTCGGCAATCCGCAAAAAAAGGTTCTGTAGCTGGTTGCGCAACATGATGTGCCGGTAAGTGGGACTGCACCGCGCAATATCGCTCATCTGCATCACCCACCCCTCTAGCAGCGGCCGTTCCTGCTCGGTTGGAACACAGTGAGGATGGTCATGCAGGAACACGAACAAGGGGTTGGGCAATTGATACGCGACCTCCGCCGCAAAGGCTTTGGGCATCAGACAGAAAAACACCTTGAAGCCCAGCGAGCGGCGCTTTAGCACGGCAATCGTGTCCTCGGCCAGCACCAGCACGCCACCGCGCTTGACCGCCTGCTCCTTGAAGTTAAGTGTGAATCGCGCACTCCCGCAGAGGCAGATCAACAACGTCAAATAGGCATGGCCGAAGGAGAGCGGCAGGCCCAGCCCTTCGGCCAGTGTGGTTTCCCCCATTCGCATTCCATCGTTGGGTGCGAACAGTTTCGGAA
>NZ_JBOICG010000099.1:0-6385 GCF_050739995.1 Pseudomonas sp.
GCCACAACCAGCCGATGCTGCCGTTCTACATCTTCTACTCGATGTTCGGCTTCCAGCGCATTGGCGACCTGGCTTGGGCAGCAGGCGACAGCCGTACCCGTGGTTTCCTGATCGGCGGCACCGCCGGCCGCACCACGCTGAACGGCGAAGGCCTGCAACACGAAGACGGTCACAGCCACATCCTGGCTGCAACCATCCCGAACTGCCGCACTTTTGATCCAACCTACGGCTATGAGCTGGCGGTGATCATCCAGGATGGCATGAAGAAGATGACCGAAGAGCAGCAGGACGTTTTCTACTACATCACCGTGATGAACGAGTCCTACCAGCAGCCTGCAATGCCGGCTGGCGTGGAAGAAGGCATCATCAAGGGTATGTACCTGCTCGAAGAAGACACCAAGGAAGCAGCGCACCACGTACAGTTGATGGGCTCCGGCACCATCCTGCGCGAAGTGCGTGAAGCGGCGAAGATCCTGCGTGAAGAGTTCAACGTTGGCGCTGACGTGTGGAGCGTTACCAGCTTCAACGAACTGCGTCGCGACGGCCTGGCCGTAGAGCGTCACAACCGCCTGCACCCTGGCCAGAAGCCACAGCGCACCTTCGTTGAAGAGTGCCTGACTGGCCGTAAAGGCCCGGTGATCGCTTCGACCGACTACATGAAACTGTTTGCTGAACAAATTCGCCAGTGGGTCCCGTCCAAGGAATTCAAAGTCCTGGGCACCGACGGTTTCGGTCGCAGTGACAGCCGCAAGAAGCTGCGTCACTTCTTCGAAGTCGACCGTCACTTCGTGGTGTTGGCAGCCCTGGAAGCCTTGGCTGACCGTGGTGAGATCGAACCTAAGGTGGTGGCTGACGCTATCGTCAAGTTCGGGATCAACCCGGAAAAACGCAACCCACTGGACTGCTGAGGAGATTTTTTGTGAGCGAACTCATTCGCGTACCTGACATCGGCAGCGGTGAAGGTGAAGTAATCGAGCTGTTTGTGAAGGTCGGCGACACCGTCGAAGCCGACCAGAGCATCCTGACCCTGGAGTCGGACAAGGCGAGCATGGAAATCCCTGCTCCCAAGGCCGGCGTGGTCAAAAGCCTGAAAGTGAAGCTGGGCGACCGCCTGAAAGAAGGCGACGAACTGCTGGAACTGGAAATCGAAGGTGCCGCTGCTGCGGCCCCTGCGCCAGCGGCCGCTCCGGCTGCTGCACCAGCGCCTGCCGAAAAGCCAGCCGAGGCCCCTGCTGCTCCGGCTGCTGCGCCTGCCGCTGCTTCTGTCCAGGACATCCACGTCCCGGACATCGGCTCGTCGGGCAAGGCCAAGATCATCGAGTTGCTGGTCAAGGTCGGCGACACCGTCGAAGCCGACCAGTCGCTGATCACCCTGGAGTCCGACAAGGCCTCCATGGAAATCCCATCGCCGGCTGCCGGCGTGGTGGAAAGCATCGCGGTCAAGCTGGAAGACGAAGTCGGCACTGGCGATTTCATCCTCAAGCTGAAAGTACAAGGCGCTGCGCCTGCCGCCGCTCCAGCTCCGGCCGCCGCCCCGGCTGCCAAGGCTGAAGCTGCTCCGGCTGCTGCCGCCCCTGCGCCTGCTGCAAAAGCCGAGGCCGCACCGGCCCCGGTTGCTGCCGCACCAGCGCCAAGCGGCGCCAAGGTTCACGCCGGCCCTGCCGTGCGTCAGCTGGCCCGTGAGTTCGGCGTTGAGCTGAGCGCAGTAGCAGCCAGCGGTCCTCATGGCCGCGTGCTGAAGGAAGACGTGCAGGTTTACGTCAAAGCCATGATGCAGAAAGCCAAGGAAGCTCCGGCTGCCGGCGCTGCTACCGGTGGTTCGGGCATCCCGCCGATCCGCACCGTGGACTTCAGCCGCTTCGGCGAAATCGAAGAAGTGCCGATGACTCGCCTGATGCAAATCGGCGCGGCCGGTCTGCACGCCAGCTGGCTGAACATCCCGCACGTGACTCAGTTCGACCAGGCCGACATCACCGACCTGGAAGCTTTCCGCGTTGCGCAGAAAGCCGTGGCTGAAAAAGCCGGCGTGAAACTGACTGTGCTGCCGCTGCTGCTCAAGGCCTGCGCGCACCTGCTCAAGGAACTGCCGGACTTCAATAGCTCGCTGGCACCAAGCGGCAAAGCGATCATCCGCAAGAAATACGTGCACATCGGCTTCGCGGTCGACACCCCGGATGGCCTGCTGGTACCGGTCATCAAGAACGTCGACCAGAAGAGCCTGCTGCAACTGGCTGCCGAAGCCGCTGCACTGGCTGCCAAGGCCCGCGACAAGAAGCTCACCCCGGATGACATGCAGGGCGCGTGCTTCACCATCTCCAGCCTCGGGCACATTGGCGGCACTGGCTTCACGCCAATCGTCAACGCGCCGGAAGTGGCGATCCTCGGTGTGTCCAAGGCCACTATCCAGCCTGTGTGGGACGGTAAAGCGTTCCAGCCGAAGCTGATGCTGCCACTGTCGTTGTCCTACGATCACCGTGTGATCAACGGCGCCGCGGCTGCACGCTTCACTCAGCGTCTGAGCCAGTTGCTGAACGACATCCGCACTATCCTGCTGTAAGCCTCAACGGGCCTCCCCTTCACCGGGGAGGTCTGGCAATACCGATTTCCGAGCGCCACGCTCGTACCTCAACCCCGCCACTTGGCGGGGCTTTTTTTGCCCTGCTTTTGTAGGCGCGGATATGCTGGATAAACGCGTTGCCTCTGCGCTTTTCGCGAGCAAGCCCGCACCCACACAAAGCCTGTGCGAACCACCGATCGCTCCGATTGCAGAAATCCCCCGTGCGGCCGATAACACCCATATAGCACTTAGCCTTCATCCTCTCTTGTCAGTGCGTGCTGCATGATGCAACCTTGCCGCAGGTGACAGTAAAGAGGGCGTGAGCCCGGCGCAGTGCGCAATTTCCCAAGCGAGTTTCCCCATGAAAAGCCAACCCGATGCCGCCCGTATGGCGGCCGAGGTAGTGACGCAATTACCGGTGCCTTCGCGCCTCGGTATGCTGCGTTTCGAGCGGCTTAATGAGGCAAGCTGGGCGTTGCTTTACCTCGACCCCAATTGCGAGCGCCAATTCGGCCTGCCGGCAGTCGAGTTATGCGCCCTGATCGGCACCCCCTACGCCAGCCTGATGGAACCCCAGGCACGCTACCAGCTGCACGATGCGATCCAGCAGCAACTGAGCCAGAGCCCCCATTACCTGGTGCGCTACACCCTGCACACCAACGATGGGCCGCTGAGCCTGCTGGAAATGGGCGAAGCTTATAAACAACACAATCGCCATTTGCTGCGCGGCTACCTCATGGTCGTCGACGGCCTGTTCAGTGAAATCCCCGCCCCGGCCCCGACGGCCGACTTGGAAAACCAGAACAGCCGCCTGCAAATCGCCCTGGAACTCAACCAGCGTGCGCAACAGGAACAGTTGCTGCACCTGGAACGGGTACGCGCCCAGCAAGAACTGATCTTGCTACTGGCCCGCCAACGCTACAGCGCACCCAACTCGCTACAGGAAGCCGCCGAGCTGATCACGCGCAGTGCATGCGATATCTACCAGATCGATTGCGCCAGCATCTGGAACCTCGAGGGCCAGCGCCTGGTGCCGATCTCGGCATACCAACGTGCCGACCAGCAACACCACCTGCCCGAGGCCATCGACGCGAGTGGCTTTCCGGACTACCTGGAAGCCCTGCACAGCAGCCGCGCCATCGACGCCACCCATGCGATGCGCGATCCTCGCACCCGGGAAATGGCCGAAAGCCTGCGCGCCAAGGATATCCACGCCATGCTCGATGCGAGCATTCGGGTGGATGGTCAGGTCGTCGGCGTGCTGTGCCTGGAACAAAGCGGCAGCTCCCGCGCTTGGCAATCCGATGAAATCGCCTTCGCTGGCGAGCTGGCGGACCAGTTCGCCCAAGTGATCAACAATCACAACCGCCGCACCGCCACCAGCGCCCTGCACCTGTTCCAACGTGCCGTGGAACAGAGCGCCAACGCCTTCCTGCTGGTCAATTGCGATGGCGTGGTGGAATACGTCAACCCAAGCTTTACTGCGATTACCCAGTACAGCGCCGAAGAAGTCCACGGTCATCGCCTGGCGCAACTGCCGGCCTTGGAAAACCTCAGTGAGTTGCTGTTCGACGCACCTTCCAGCCTGGCCAAGAGCAACAGTTGGCAAGGCGAATTCAAAAGCCGACGCAAGAACCTGGAGCCCTACTGGGGCCAACTGTCGATTTCCAAGGTGTATGGCGACAACCGTGAGTTGACCCACTACATCGGTATCTACGAAGACATCACCCAGACCAAGCTGGCCCAGCAGCGCATCGAACGCCTGGCGTACACCGACAACCTGACCAACCTGGGCAACCGCCCGGCGTTTATCCGCAACCTGGATGAACGCTTTGCCCGGGACAGCGACAGTCCGATCAGCCTGCTGCTGGTGGACATTGACAACTTCAAGCGGATCAACGACAGCCTCGGCCACCAGACCGGTGACAAGCTGCTGATCAGCCTGGCCCGTCGCCTGCGCAACAGCTTGAGTACCGGTGGCAGCCTGGCGCGCTTTGCCAGCAATGAGTTTGCGGTGCTGCTGGACGACGCCGATCTGGAAACCGGCCAGCAGGTCGCCAGCCAACTGCTGACCACCCTAGACAAACCGATGTTCGTCGACAACCAATTGATCAGCGTCACAGGCTCCGTCGGTCTGGCCTGCGCGCCACTGCATGGCCGCGATCCACAGACACTGATGCGCAACGCCGGTCTGGCTCTGCACAAAGCCAAGGCCAACGGCAAACACCAGGTGCAGGTGTTTACCGAGGCGCTGAACGCCGAAGCCAGCTACAAGCTGTTCGTGGAAAACAACCTGCGCCGCGCCCTGACCCAGAACGAGCTGGACGTGTTCTATCAACCCAAACTGTGCCTGCGCAGTGGCCGCCTGTTGGGCATGGAAGCGCTGTTGCGCTGGAACCACCCGGAAAAAGGCATGATCCGCCCCGACCAGTTCATCAGCGTGGCCGAAGAGACCGGACTGATCATCCCTATCGGCAAGTGGATCGCCCGCCAGGCCTGCCGCATGAGCAGGCAGTTGAGCGCCGCCGGCATGGGCAATCTGCAGGTGGCAATCAACCTGTCGCCCAAGCAGTTTTCCGACCCGGACTTGGTGGCGTCCATCGCCACTATCCTCAAGGAAGAACAGCTGCCGGCGAACCTGCTGGAGCTGGAACTGACCGAAGGCCTGCTGCTGGAGGCCACCGAAGACACGCGCCTGCAACTGGACCAGTTGAAGAGTTTCGGCCTGACCCTGGCCATGGACGACTTCGGCACCGGGTACTCGTCGCTGAGCTACTTGAAAAAATTCCCCATCGACATCATTAAGATCGATCGCAGCTTTATCCATGAGATCCCGGATAACCAGGACGATATGGAGATCACTTCGGCGGTCATCGCCATGGCCCACAACCTCAAGCTCAAGGTGGTGGCCGAAGGTATCGAGACCGCAGAGCAACTGGCGTTCCTGCGCCGGCATCGCTGCGATGTGGGCCAAGGCTACTTGTTCGACCGGCCGATCCCCGGGGCCGAGCTGATGAAGATGCTTAAACGCTACCCGCGCGGGCCAATCGCCTGACAGCGATGTAACACTCGGGCACACTGGCTGTCTGAATTCTTACCTAACTCAATCTGACTGAGAGGACTGATCATGGTCTTGCGCTCGGAAATTCTGGTGAACAAAAACGTGCTGCCTACTCAAGAACAAGCTTTGCCTGGTCGTGAAACCCCGATGGCGCTGCCGGAGACCCATTTCGTCAACGGCAATCCGCTGCTGGGCCCGTTCCTCGACGACGTCGGCTTCGCGATCTTCGGCCTGGGCTGCTTCTGGGGCGCCGAGCGCAAGTTCTGGCAACGCGATGGAGTGGTCAGCACCGTGGTTGGTTACGCCGGCGGCTACACGCCGAACCCGACCTATGAAGAAGTCTGCTCGGGCCTGACCGGCCATAGCGAAGTGGTGCTGGTGGTGTATGACCAGGCCAAGGTGAAATACGAAGACCTGCTGAAGATGTTCTGGGAACTGCATAACCCGACCCAGGGCATGCGCCAGGGTAATGACATCGGCAGCCAGTACCGCTCGGTGATCTACGCCACTACGCCCGAGCAATTGGCAGCAGCGCAAGCCAGCGCGCAGGCCTATCAGCAGGAGCTGACCAAAGCCGGCCTGGGCGTGATCACCACGGAAATCGAAGAAGCGCCAACGGTGTACTTCGCCGAGGCGTATCACCAGCAGTACCTGGCGAAGAACCCGCAAGGCTACTGCGGGATCGGTGGCACGGGCGTCACCTGCCCGATTTGACCCAACCTCGAACGTGTAGTGAGCGGGCTTGCCCCGCGCTGGGTGGCGTAGCC
>NZ_JBOICG010000100.1:0-7262 GCF_050739995.1 Pseudomonas sp.
CCCCTCGACGGGGCAGGACAAAACTCAGCAGAAACAGGGCGGCCGCCGTTACCACAATCGACGGCCCGGCCGGCGTGTCCTTGAACCAGGACAGCGCCAGGCCCCCGCACACTGCCAGCATCCCCAGCAGGCTGGCGCCGATGGCCATCTGCTCGGGGGAGCGGGCATGGCGCTGGGCGGCGGCAGCCGGAATGATCAGCAGCGAGGTGATCAACAATACGCCGACTATCTTCATCGCGACAGCAATCACCACCGCGATCAGCAGCATCAGGGCCATACGCAGCGCCGGCACGGGCAAGCCTTCTACCGTGGCCAGCTCTTCATGCACGGTGATCGCCAACAACGGGCGCCACAGGGTCACCAGCAAAACCAGCACGGCGGCGCTACCGCCGAGTATCCACGCCAGGTCGCCAGGGCTGATCGCCAGCAAATCGCCGAACAGATAGGCCATCAGGTCGATGCGCACTTCATGCATGAAGCTCAGCACCACCAGGCCCAGGGACAAGGTACTCGGCGCCAGGATGCCCAGCAGCGTGTCGGAGGCCAGCGGCTGGCGCTGTTGCAGGGTCACCAGCAGCACCGCCAGCAACAGGCAGCCCACGGTAACGGCGATGGTTGGGCTCACATCCAGCAAAAAGCCCAGGGCCACGCCCAGCAACGCGGCGTGAGACAAGGTGTCGCCGAAATAGGCCATGCGTCGCCAAACCACGAACGAGCCCAAGGGGCCCGCTACCAACGCCAAAGCCAAGCCTGCCAGCAGGGCGTAGAGCAGAAAATCAGCCATGCTTGCAGCTATCTCCATGAACGTGGGTGTGAGGTGCGGTGGGGTCTTCGACTACGGCGCCATGCAGGTCATGGGCGTGGTCGTGATGGTGGTGGTAGATCGCCAGGCTCTGGGCGTTCTTGCCGAACAACTCGACGAACGCCGGGTCGCCACTGACCTGCTCCGGATGACCGGAGCAGCACACATGGCGATTCAGGCAGACGACCTGGTCGGTGGTGCTCATCACCAGATGCAAATCGTGGGACACCATCAACACACCGCAGCCGTGACGGTCGCGCAGGCGGGTGATCAGGCTGTACAGCTCGGCCTGGCCGGCGACGTCGACACCCTGCACGGGTTCATCCAGTACCAGCAACTCGGGCTCGCGCAACAGGGCGCGGGCCAGCAACACGCGCTGCATTTCGCCGCCGGAGATGCTTTGCACCGGGCTGTCGATCACCTGCTCGGCGCCGACTTCCTTGAGCGCCGCCTGGGCGCGGGCACGGTCGACACCGGGCACCAGGCGCAGAAAGCGCAGTACGGACAGCGGCAACGTCGGGTCCACATGCAGCTTTTGCGGCATATAGCCCACGCGCAGCTTGGGCTTGCGCCACACCGTGCCGCTGTCGGGCTTGAGCAAGCCAAGGACAGCACGCACCAGGGTGGTCTTGCCGGCGCCGTTGGGGCCGATCAGGGTGACGATCTGCCCGGGCTCGACGCTCAGTACGATGTTATCCAGCACGTTTTGCCCGGCGAACGTGACCCCGACCTGCTCCAGGCGGATTAACGCGTTGCTCATCAGGCCCCCTGGCAACCGGAGCAGAGCCCGACCACTTCCACCGTTTGCCCTTCGACCTTGAAGCCGACGTCGGCGGAGCTTTTGATGATGGCGTCGCTGATGCTTTTCTGTTCAAGCTCAATGGCAGCGTGGCATTCGCGGCAGATCAGGAACTGGCCCTGATGCGCGTGCTCCGGGTGGCTGCAGCCGACAAAGGCGTTGAGCGAGGCAATGCGATGCACCAAGCCGTTTTCCAGCAGGAAATCCAGCGCGCGGTACACCGTAGGCGGCGCGGCGCGGCGGCCGTCCTGCTCGCTGAGTACGCCGAGAATGTCGTAGGCGCCCAGCGGTTTGTGGCTCTGCCACACCAGTTCCAGCACGCGACGACGCAAGGCGGTCAGGCGCAGGCCCTTCTGTGTGCACAGCGTGTCGGCTTCCGACAGTGCGGTGTGCACGCAGTGAGAGTGGTCGTGGGGACGGCTGGCAAGCGGTGTTTTAGGCATGAGCGGCGACAGACATTTGATAGAGACGTTATTATGTTACCCGTTCCTACGCCATTGAGTGGTCATCGTGTCCCGACTTTTTCCCGTTTTTGTCGTATTTGTCACCAGTTTGTTCATTGCCGGGGCCGCTCAGGCTGAGGTCAAGGTGCTGACCAGCATCAAACCATTGCAGTTGATCGCCGCCGCAGTGCAGGACGGCGTGGCGATTCCAGAGGTGTTGCTGCCGCCCGGCGCATCGCCACACAACTACGCCTTGCGTCCATCCGACGTACGGCGCGTACAGTCGGTGGACCTGCTGTACTGGATTGGCCCGGACATGGAGAGCTTCCTGCCGCGCGTGCTCAAGGGGCGCAGCCTGCCGACCGTGGCCGTACAGGACCTTCCAGGTATGAAACTGCGTCGTTTCGCCGAAGATAGCCACTCTCATGCCGACGAAGCCGACGAGCACGACCACGATCACCGTCCAGGCAGCCTGGATGCGCACTTGTGGCTGTCGACGGTCAACGCTCGCGTGATTGCGGCGCGCATGGCCTCAGACCTCAGCGCTGCCGACCCGGCCAATGCCGTGCGCTATCAAAGTAACGTGAAAGCCTTCGATGAGCGTCTGGATGCGTTGGACGCGCGGTTGAAGGCGCGTCTGGCGTCAATCGGCGACAAACCTTACTTCGTGTTCCATGAAGCCTTTGATTACTTCGAAGATGCCTATGGGCTCAAGCACACGGGTGTATTCAGTGTCGCCGCCGAAGTGCAGCCGGGCGCCCAGCACGTAGCGGCGATGCGTACGCGCTTGCAGGAAGTGGGCAAGACATGTGTGTTCAGTGAGCCGCCGCTGCGTCCGCGCTTGGCGGAGACGCTGGTGGCTGGCTTGCCGGTGAAGTTGGCGGAGCTTGATGCATTGGGTGGGTATACCCCGGCAACCGCCCAGGGTTATGAGCAGGTGTTGGAGAAGCTGGGTAACGATTTGGCGGGTTGCCTGGAATCACTCTGACCTGTGGGAGTTGGCTAGCCTGCGATAGCGGTGTGTCAGTCGACATCGTTATCGCAGGCTAGCCAGCTCCCACATTGTTTGACCGAGTGGGTCCTTTAAAGGGCGAACGGCAGTTGGATCATGACTTGTTGGCGCTGCGCCAAACGGTGCTCGAACTCGGCGGGGTCATGGATCAACACGTCCTGCCCTGCAAACGACTCAGCGGCGATCAGGCGTGACAGCCAGAATCGCACACAGGCCACGCGCAGCATGGTCGGCCACAGCTCGGCTTCCTTGGCGGTGAACGGCCGCAGGCTCGCGTAGGCCCCCAGCAACGCGCGGGCGCGCTGCCCATCGATCACGCCGTCGGCATCCGAACACCAGTCATTCAGGGCGATCGCCACGTCGTATAGCATCGGGCCGGAGCAGGCGTTGTAGAAGTCGATCAGGCCGGTCAGGTGCGTGCCTTCGAACATCGCGTTGTCGCGGAACAGGTCGGCATGCACGTTGGCGCGTGGCAGGGCGAGTATCTGGGCCTTGTGGGCTTCGATCTCGGTCAATGCATCTTGCAGCAAGCGTTGCTGCGCGTCGTTCAAGTGCGAAATCAACTGCGCACCTTCACTGAGCATCCAGTCCAGCCCGCGGTCGGTCTTGCGTTCCAGGACTTTTTCGCCTTGGGTGGCCAGGTGCAGATGGCCCAGCAGGTCGCCGACCTGGGCGCAATGCTGGGCGTTCGCATCCTTGATGTGCTTGCCGGCCAGGCGCGGCTGCAGCAGCGCCGGTTTGCCTTTGAGCTCGCGCAAGGCCACGCCGTCTGTGGTACGCAGGGCGTAAGGCACCGGCAGGTCGGCATCATGGAGCACATCGAGCAGTTCGATGAAGAACGGCATTTGCGCGACCGGGCCGCGTTCAACCAGGGTCAGGACGAACTCGCCTTGTTCCAGGCTGATAAAGAAATTGGTGTTTTCACTACCCGCGGCAATCCCCTGGAAATCAAGCAGGCGGCCGAGCCCGTAAGGGGCGAGAAAGGTTTCCAGCTCGGGCCGAGCCAGGGGGGTAAACACAGACATGGTTAAAACTGCCAGTACGGGCGCCGCAACGGGCGGCGCCAATTGAAGTTAAGAAGTCATTTCCATTCGAAGATCTTCCATGACGGGATCAGCATATCCGGCTGGTCGGAACGGATGAAGTTCGCATCGGTTCCGTCCGCCCGCACCAGAAAATACGGCGGCGCACCCTTCGGCGTTACCTTGATTGCGTACAGGAAGCCGTTTTGGCGGTATTCCTGGATGGTTTTATCACCTTCGGTGCGGATCGTAACTTCCGGGTCCGCCGTAGGCGCGCTGTCGGCTGCCGTGGCGGCCAACGGCAAGAATGCAATCAGGCCGGTCAACAACAGGCTATTTACTGTACGCATGATAACCTTGTCCCTTTGTCGTCATTGGTCCGGCTATTCTAGCGCCTGACCCGCCGAAAAGGTTGATCCTGCTCATGAGCCAAGCCCCCCTCGTCCTGGTGGACGGTTCTTCTTATCTGTATCGCGCCTTTCATGCGCTGCCACCGCTCACCACCTCCAAAGGCCTGCCGACCGGTGCGGTCAAGGGCGTGTTGAACATGCTCAAAAGCCTGCGCAAGCAGTACCCGGACAGTCCGTTCGCCGTGGTATTCGATGCCAAGGGTGGGACTTTTCGCGACGACATGTACGCCGAATACAAGGCCAACCGCCCGAGCATGCCCGATGACATGCGCCTGCAGATCGAGCCGCTGCACCAGAGCGTCATCGCGTTGGGCTTCCCGCTGCTGTGCGTCGAAGGCGTCGAGGCCGATGATGTAATCGGCACCCTGGCCCGCAGCAGCGCAGCCGCCAAACGACCGGTGGTGATTTCCACCGGCGACAAAGACATGGCGCAGTTGGTCGACGGGCACATTACCTTGGTCAACACCATGACCGGTAGTTCGATGGACATCGAGGGCGTAAAGGAGAAATTTGGCGTCGCTCCGGAGCAGATCATCGACTATCTGGCGTTGATGGGCGACTCATCCGACAACATCCCGGGCGTTCCGGGTATTGGTCCGAAGACCGCTTCCGGCTTGCTGGTGGGCGTGAATGGTGGGATCAAAGAGCTTTACGAGCAGTTGGATATCGTGCCGACGCTGCCTATCCGAGGCGCCAAGACGCTGCCGGCCAAGCTGGAAGAGCATCGGGAGAGTGCATTTCTTTCTTACCAATTGGCGACGATCAAGTGCGACGTACCGCTGGCTGTCGGCCTGGACGATTTGCACCTGGTCGAACCGGACCGTGAGAAACTGCTGGAGCTGTACACGCTGCTGGAGTTCAAGAGTTGGATTGATGAGGTCCAGCGCGATGCCAAGCGGGTGGAGCTCAAGGCGGCATCTGTTGTTGAGGAAGTCGTTGAGGCGGTGGCGCCGACAGAAGCGAGCTACACCACCATCCTCGACCAGGCGACCTTCGATACCTGGCTGAAAAAGCTCAACGATGCGAAGCTGATTGCCTTCGACACCGAAACCACAGGCATCGACGCCCAACAGGCGCAGTTGGTCGGTGTTTCCTTCGCCGTTCAGCCCCACGAAGCGGCCTACATCCCGCTGACCCATTCCTACGTCGGTGCGCCGGAGCAGCTGGACCGCGACACCGTGCTGCTGGCCCTCAAACCGCTGTTGGAAGACCCGGCCAAGCTCAAGGTCGGGCAGCACGCCAAGTTCGATATGAACATCCTGGCCAACTGCGCCATCGGTGGCGACCCTGCACAGGGCATCACCGTGCGCGGCATCGCCTTCGACACCATGCTCGAGTCCTATGTGCTGAACTCCACGGCAACGCGCCACGACATGGACAGCCTGGCCAAGAAGTACCTGAACTATGACACTGTTGCCTTCCAGGACATTGCCGGCAAAGGCGCCAAGCAGCTGACGTTCGACCAGATCGCGCTGGAACAGGCTGGCCCGTATGCGGCGGAAGACGCCGATATTACCTTGCGCCTGCATCAGGAGCTGTTTGCGCAACTTTCAGCCATCCCGACTCTGGCGAGTGTGCTCACGGATATCGAAATTCCGTTGGTGCCGGTATTGGCCCGTATCGAGCGCCAGGGGGCGCTGGTTGACAAGGATCTGCTGGGCATCCAGAGCATCGAACTGGGCAACAAGATGGTTGAGCTGGAGCGCCAGGCGTTTGAGATCGCCGGTGAGGAGTTCAACCTGGGCTCACCCAAGCAGCTCGGGGCGATTCTCTACGAGAAGCTGGGTCTGCCCGTTCTGAAAAAGACCGGCAAGGGCCAGGCCTCCACCGCTGAGGAAGTGCTGGCCAAGCTGGCCGAAGACGACTTCCTGTTGCCCAAGGTGCTGATGCAGTACCGCAGCATGAGCAAGCTCAAAAGTACTTACACCGACCGCCTGCCGGAGCAGATCAACCCGCGCACTGGGCGCATTCACACGTCTTACCATCAGGCGGTGGCGGCGACCGGGCGTTTGTCTTCCAGTGACCCGAACCTGCAGAACATCCCGGTACGCACCGCCGAAGGGCGGCGGATTCGCCAGGCATTTGTCGCGCCCAAGGGCTACAAACTGCTGGCGGCGGACTATTCGCAGATCGAACTGCGGATCATGGCGCACCTGTCCAGGGACGAAGGCCTGATGAATGCCTTCCGCAACAATCTGGATGTGCACACGGCCACGGCAGCCGAGGTGTTCAAGGTTGAGCTGGCTGAGGTTACGTCCAACCAGCGTCGGAGTGCCAAGGCGATCAACTTTGGCCTGATCTACGGCATGGGCGCGCAGAAGCTCGGCAAGGACATTGGCGTTGATACCAAGACCGCCAAGGCCTACATCGATGTGTACTTCGCACGCTACCCGGGCGTTCGCGAGTATATGGAGCGCACCCGTGCCCAGGCTGCCGATCAAGGTTATGTGGAAACCTTCTTCGGGCGCCGGCTGTATTTGCCCGATATCAACTCCAATAAACCTCAGGATCGCGCGGCCGCTGAACGCACAGCGATCAACGCGCCGATGCAGGGCACGGCAGCGGATATCATCAAGAAGGCCATGGTGCTGGTGGATAATTGGTTGGCTGAGTCGGGCCTGGACGCCAAGGTTATCCTGCAGGTGCACGACGAATTGGTGCTTGAGGTGCGTGAAGACCTGGTGGCGCAAGTCAGCGAGAAGATCCGCGAACACATGAGCGCGGCGGCCCAGTTGGATGTGCCGTTGGTGGTGGATTTGGGCGTGGGCGACAAC
>NZ_JBOICG010000101.1:0-10258 GCF_050739995.1 Pseudomonas sp.
GAGCGGGCTTGCTCGCGAATGCGGCAGCCCAGACGCCACCTACTCAGAGCCCGGCAGCGGCCAGATTCGGCGCCACCCAATCACTCACCTGGAACGACTTGCGAATCAACTTCTCCTTCGACGCCAAGTCCACCGCATCCTGCAATTTGCCAAGGAAGACCGGGTCCAGGGTCGAGGGGAAAATCTCGCTGAGTTTCTGATCCTTCAGATCGTTGGTGAGAATCACCGAGGGGTAACTGGCACGTCCCGACACCAGCTCGATGTAGGCCTGCTTGTGGTTGTCATCGGTCAACCATTGCACGGCCTGTTGCTGAGCCTTGAGCAGCTTCGCCACGATCTGCGGGTGTTCGTCGACAAATTTGCCGCTGCCCACCAACACCGCCTGGATGCTACCCGCGCCGCCCAGGTCCTTGGTGGTCAACGGAATCTCGGCCAGCCCCTTGGCTTGCAACGCGCTCAGGCCCGAACTGCCCCAAGTGGCATCGATCTGCTTGGCTGCCAGCGCAGCCACGGCGGCGTTGAAATCCAGGTTGATGACCTTCAGGTCTTTCTCACTCAAGCCCTGGCTGGCCAATGCGCTGTCGAACGACAGCTGGCTGGCCGTGCCACGGAATACCGCAACGCGCTTGCCCTTGAGGTCTTGCAGGGTCTTGATACCCGAACCCGGCACCACGCCAAGGTAATGCTTCACACCGCGTGCCGAGGCGCTGAGCAGGCGGGTATCCAAGCCATTGGAACGGCCGATGATCGCGGCCAGATCGCCCAGATAAGCCAGGTCGACCTGACCGTTGGCGAACGCTTCATTGATCACCGGCCCGGCGCCCTTGAAGTAATTCCACTGGATGGTGATGCCTTGGTCGGCAAAGGCCTTTTCGAAAATTTGCTGGCTGTGCAGCACATCGGTGATGCCACCGCCGCTGTGTTGGCTGCCGGCACTCAGGTCGGGCACGGCGATGCGGATCTCCTTGAGGTCGGCGGCATGCACCAGGCCGGCCAGCGCGGTGCCCGCGAACAGTGTGATCAGTCGTTTGAACGGCAGTTTCATAAGCGCAGCTCCTGGTGGGCGACGGTCGCCTGGGGAGCAGAAAGTAGGCACAAGCCGATAAAAACTTTAAATACTATAAATTCACAATTTAATAACCTTTTGAACTATGCGCGCTAAAACGCCGGCTCCAGAGGGTTATGCATCAACAGCATCGAAAATATTCTTCGAATGCATTGGATGCGTATCGGAGGGCGGCTTTAAATGACTTTTCTTATCCCTCAATCATCTTGATTGCATTCTTATAAGATCAAAATCACATAACGCCCTCGGCGACAACGGAGGTCCTCCATGGCCCGAATTTCACTGTTGAGCCTACCTCTGGCAGCCCCCGCCCAAGGCACCACACCGCGTTGGCCCAACCTGGGCGAGCGCCTGTTGCCGTGGCTGCTGCCGCTGGTGCTGTTCACATTGTGGTGGTGGGCCAGCCGCAATCACTGGATGAGCGAGCAGATTCTGCCGCCGCCTTCACTGGTGTGGAGCAGCGCAGTGGAACTGGCCGGTGGCGAGTTGTGGAGCCACCTGGCGATCAGTTTGCAGCGCTTGTTCTGGGGGTTGCTGGCGGGTATCGGCGCCGGGGCTTTACTGGGTGCCCTACTGGGCTTCAGTGCCCGGGCCGAGCGCTTGGTGTTCCCCACCTTCAGCGCGCTGTCGCAAGTACCGACCCTGGCCTGGATTCCCTTGTTCATGGTGTTTTTCGGTATCGGCGAAACCCTGAAACTGGTGGTGTTGGTGAAGGCCATCGTGGTGCCCGTCACCCTGCACACCCTGGTTGGCGTGCGCGACGCCCAGCCCACGCTGCGCGAAGCCGCACGTGTGCTGCGCCTGCCCACTCACGTGTTGATCCGCCGCTTGATCCTGCCCGCCGCGCTGCCGGCCTTCATGGCCGGCGTGCGCCTGGCGCTGGCCGCCGGCTGGACATCGTTGTTGGCGGTGGAACTGCTGGCCTCCAGCGAAGGTATCGGCTACCTGATGGTGTGGGCACGCCAGTTGTTCATGCTCGATATTGTCTTCGTGTGCATCGTGGTCATCGGCGTGCTGGGAGTGACGATGGACCGTGGCGTCGGCTGGCTGGACCGCCAGTGGGTGCACTGGCCCCATCCGGCCACGGCCCAGATCCGGCGCGGGCCACGCTATGAAGGATGGCAACGCCTGCAACCGTGGCTGTTGCCACTGCTGCTGTTGGCGTTGTGGCAAGTGGCAACGCAACACGCATGGGTGGACCCGAACATTCTGGTCAGCCCGGGGGCCGTGCTGCGCACCGCCATCGCGGGCGTGCTGGACGGCAGCTTGAGTGGCGCGCTGGGCAAAAGCCTTGGGCGCACCTTGAGCGGCCTGCTGCTGGGCGGTGGACTGGGCTTTGCCATGGGCCTGTGGCTGGGCTTGTCGCGGCGCAGTGAACGGGTACTCGGCCCGACCTTGGCCGCGTTGCGCCAGATCGCGATTTTCGCCTGGGTGCCCCTGCTCACCGCCTGGTTCGGCCTGGGTGAACTGGCCAAGTCGGTGTTCATCGCCCTGGCGGCGTTTTTCCCGCTGTTTATCGCCACCCAACGCAGCGTCTTGAACCTGTCACCGCAACTGCGCGAAGCGGCGCAGGTGTTGCGCCTGAACTTGTTCCAACGCCTGCGCCGCCTGGTGTTGCCCGGTGCGGCGGCAGGGATCTTCGCCGGCCTGCGCCTGAGCCTGATCTACGCCTGGCTGGGCACCATCGGCGCGGAATACTTCATGCCCTCCAACGGCGGCATCGGCAGCCTGATGATCGGCGCCCAACAACTGCTGCGCATGGATCTGATCATGAGCGGCATGCTCTTGGTCGGCCTCACCGGCGCCACCCTCAACCTGATCGGCCAACGCATCGAAACCCGCGCAACCCGCTGGAGACACGTATGAACGCACCTATCGTCAGCTTCAACCATGTGGGCAAGAGCTTTGACGTCGACGGCTTCGAACTGGAAGCCATTCGCGAATTCAACCTGGATATCGCCGAAGGCGAGTTCGTGGCGATCGTAGGTTCCAGCGGGTGCGGCAAGTCCACCCTGCTGCGCCTGCTGGTGGGGCTCGACACGCAGTTTCGCGGAGAGATCCAAGTCGACGGCAAGGCCGTGAGCGGCATCGGCGGCGAACGCGGCATCGTGTTCCAGGAACACCGCCTGTTCCCGTGGCTGACGGTGGCGCAAAACATCGGCCTGGGCCTGGTCAACGAAGCGCTAAGCGACGCCGAGCGCAACCGGCGCATCAACGACTTTATCGCGCTGGTCGGCCTGACAGACTTCACTCGCGCCTACCCCCACCAGCTGTCCGGTGGCATGGCGCAACGGGTCGCCATCGCCCGCGGCCTGGTGGCCAGCCCGCGCATCCTGTTATTGGACGAACCCTTCGGTGCCCTCGATGCGTTGACCCGCCAGCAGATGCAGGACGAGTTATTGGCGATCCGTGCGCGGGCCAAAATCACCACGGTGCTGGTGACCCACGATGTGGAAGAAGCGATTTTCCTCGCTGACCGCGTGGTGGTGATGGAGCCCCGGCCGGGGCGGATCAAGCAGGTGGTGGACATCGCCCTGCCCCACCCCCGCCAGCGCAGCAGCTTCGAATTCCACCAGCTGCGCGAAGAGCTGTTGCACGAGCTGATCAGCGATGGCCATTACCAGCCGCCCGTGCGCGAACAGATCCGCGACCTGCCACTGACCTTCATTGCTTGCTGAAAGACAGCCGGGCGTCCGGTTGCTCCAGGCGTTCAAAGCGATTGGCCCGGGCGAAGGTGCCGAAATCATTGAAGCGCACGCCCATTTCAGCCATGACTTTGTGCGCCACCTTGGCCGTCATCTGGCGGATATAAAACGGCTCCTTCACCACAAAATGGTGGATGCCATGGGTACTGCCGAAGTTAAAGCAGAACGCCTGCAACGGCCACAGCCACCATGGGTTCAACACTTGGGTCTGTTGGATCACATTGCCCAGTTCCACATCGCCGTAGTAGTGCATGTTGGAGCTGACGAAGTGCAGGCAGAAGGTGCGCAGCACGTTGGGGCCGATGATCACCACAACAGCGATATCGATCACTTGCATCATCTGCAAAGTCCCGCCGGACCAATCAATCGGTGTGCCCATCAGGCCGGCAATGCCGTTGGCGGCATGAAACCCCAGGAACACATACCACGCGCCCCAATGCAGCAGCGCCAGCGGTGCGTACACCAGCAGCGAACGCTTGAGGATGCTGAATTTGTGCTGCCAGGTCTTGGCGCGCAGCATGCGGATGAAAGCCGACATCAGGTTATCGCCGACCATCAGCAACCGCGCCAGGCCCCACGGCTCGCCGTTGGTGATGGCGCGCTCCTCCATATCGGTCTCGGTGCCGGAAACCTTGTGGTGATTGAGGTGCAGATGCCGGCGTATCCATGGGTTGATCGTGCTGGGCCGTGCCAGCCACACCAGGCCCATCATCAGGTTGTGGGGCAGGCGCTGCTTGCGAAAGTACATGCTGTGGATCAGGTCGTGTTCCAACTCATGGGTCAGTGAGGCGAGGAAGGCATTGAGCAGCAGGCACACCCACCAAGCCATGTACCCGGCGATATAGAGCGTCGCCGAGCCGAGCATACCGAGCAACGCAAACGCCAGGATGCCCGCGCCCAGCGCATCCTGATGCAGCAGCCAGGGGTGCCGCTGGCGCAGTCGCACACCTTCGGCCAGCACCACGTCACGGATATGCGCCGAACGTTGTTGTGCATTCATCTGTTGGGGACTTGCAGAAGTACCGTCCATGCTCCCATCCTCTTGTTTATGGATGCGTCTATCCTGCCCCAAGCGATCACGCAGGACGCTAGCCCCAGACGCCAACCTATTGACCGCAAGCGCCAATCGCCATGACCGAACCCACCTCACTCGCCAGCTGGACCCGCGCCCTGCGCAAGCAGCTCGACGCCCTGGGCCTCGACAGTGCCGCGCTGTGCGCGGAGGCCGGGCTGGACCCACAACAGATGGACGACCCCAACGCACGCTACCCGCTGTCGGCCACCACACGTTTGTGGACGCTGGCGGTACAGGCCAGCGGCGACCCGGCGATTGGCTTGCGCGTGTCGCGGTTTGTCAGCCCCACCACGTTTCATGCCCTGGGTTATGCCTTGGTGGCCAGCGGCAGCTTGCGCGAAGTGTTCGAGCGCATCGTGCGTTACCACCAAGTGGTCAGCGATGCCTTGAGCCTGGAACTGAGCGGCGATGGCGAGCGCTATCGCTTCCGCCTGTTGCAACCGGCGGGCAGCCCGGCGCCGGCGCTCGAAGCCATTGATGCATTTGCGGCGATCTATGTGCGCACCTGCCGCAATCGCCTGGGTCGTGATTATGCCCCGCTGGCGGTGTACCTGAGACGGCCCGAACCGGTCGACCCCAAGCCGTGGCACACGGTGTTTCGTGCACCGGTGTTTTTCGGCGCCGAAGAAGACCGCCTGGAATTCGCCGCCCAGGATTTCGACAGCCACCTGGACGATGCCAACCCTGAGTTGGCCGAACACAACGAAACCGTGCTCAAACGCACCCTCGCCCAACTGCAACCGTTGACCTGGGAGCGCAAGGTGCGTGCATCCATCGAGGCGCAACTGCCCGACGGTGAACCGAGCGCCGAACGTATCGCCCAGGCACTGCACCTGAGCCTGCGCAGTTTGCAGCGCCACCTGGCGGATGAAGGCTGTCGGTTCGACACCTTGCTCAATGAATGCCGCGAGAACTTGGCGTTGTTGCACCTGCGTGACCCGCAATGCTCATTGGCCGAGATCAGCCACTTGCTGGGGTTTGCCGATACCAGCAGTTTCAATCGGGCGTTCAAGCGCTGGACGGGGATGACGCCGGGGCAGTTTCGCGATGGATTGCGCTAGGCACACCTGTACCGGGCTTTAGGGTCTCTTCGGGGGCAAGCCCCCTCCCACATTTGACTGTGTTCACCCATCAAAATGTGGGAACGGGCTTGCCCGCGAAAGTGGCGATTGATCAAGTGTGTGCGGCCTCCCGCAAACGCTGGGCGTCGAGGATTTCGATCTCACCATAGCCCAGGCGCACGATGCCTTGGGCTTGCAGGTCCTTGAGCAAGGCGTTGGTGGTCTGGCGCGACAGGCTCAGCATCGCCGCCAGGTCTTCCTGGGGCAGTTGCAACACACGGCGTGAGTGCTCGATGTCGCCATACCCTTCGACGATCATCAATAAGCGATGGGCCAAGCGAACCGGGGCCGGCATCAGGCTGAGTTGTTCAAGGCCGATAAAACTCAGGCGCAATTTCTGACTCATCAGCAAGGCCAGGTCGCGCCAGTACCGGGGGTGTTCATCCAGGATGCCCAACAGCGCCTGCTGCGGCACCTGCAGCAGCGTGCACGGCCCGACGGCGCAGGCGTCGTGGGTGCGCGGCAAGCCGTCGAACAAGCAGATTTCGCCGAACCAATAGGGCGACTCCACCAGGCTCAGGATGGCCTCCTTGCCCTGCGCGTTCACCGCGCTGACGCGCAGGCTGCCGTTGAGCACCGCGTACAGGCCACAAGGTGGGTCGCCGCGCTTGAACAGGTATTGCCCGGCCTCCAACTGCCGCTGCCGGGCGTGGGCCAGCAGGCTATGCTGAAAAGGCGCAGGCAGGTGGCTGAACCAATGCCCGGTGGCCAGCCGTAGGCGCCATTGCTCTGTGTCCATGAGAACTCCGAAGATTGTCGGCCAACTGACAGTCAGTCACTGGCTGACAGGGCATGATCAAACATCCTACAGGAGGAACAACAATGAAAAGCCTCGTCGACCACCTCAGTCAATATGCCGCCTACCATCGCGACCCGCGCAATATTGCCAGCCACTTTATCGGCATCCCATTGATTGTGGTGGCGGTTGCCGTGCTGCTCTCACGCCCCGAGTGGACAGTCGCCGGGCTGTGGCTATCACCCGCCGTGTTGCTGGCATTGTTTTCGGCGTGCTTTTACCTGCGCCTGGAACGGGGGCTGGGCGTGTTGATGACGGTGCTGCTGGGCTTGTCGGTATGGGCCGGGCATGTGCTGGCGGCGCAGAGTACGCTGGTGTGGCTGGGCAGCGGCATCGGCATGTTTGTGGTGGGTTGGGTGATTCAGTTTGTCGGCCACTACTACGAGGGCAGAAAGCCGGCGTTTGTGGATGACGTGTCAGGGCTGATCGTCGGGCCGCTGTTTGTGGTAGCGGAATTGGCCTTTTTGCTGGGGTTGCGGCATGACCTGAAGCAGCAGATTGAAGAGCGGTCGGGGCCAGTGGCAGTGCGCGCGAAAAGCGCCACGGTCTAACAGGCACTGGAGGTCAAATGTGGGAGCCGGGCTTGCCCGCGATGCAGACACCTCAGTGTGTCAGTCACACCATGGTGATGCTATCGCAGGCAAGCCAGCTCCCACACAAGTCTGGCTCCCACAAGGGGGTGTTTGTAGGTTCAGGCCTTTTGCCAAACCTTGGGTTTGAAGAACAGGGTTTCGCCACGGGCCAAGCCGATCAGGCTGTCATGGTCCTTCACCACTTCGGCTTCGATCAGCTCGCTCTGGCCTTCCACTTTCAGCGTGACCCGCGTCGTTGCGCCGAGCGGGCGGATATCCCGCACTTCAGCCGCGTGATGATCTTCCAGCTCATGCCGCGACAGCGACACTTCATGGGGACGGAACAGCACATGCTTGTCCTCTCCCAAGTGCAAGCGGTTCGAGTCGCCCAGGAAGTGGTAAACAAAGTCGCTGGCCGGGTTTTCGTAGACATCACCCGGTGAGCCGATCTGCTCGATCACCCCCTTGTTCATCACCACGATACGGTCAGCGACTTCCATGGCCTCTTCCTGGTCGTGGGTCACGAACACCGAGGTCAGGTTGATGTCTTCGTGCAGACGCGCCAGCCAGCGGCGCAGTTCTTTACGCACCTTGGCGTCCAGGGCACCGAAGGGTTCGTCCAGCAGCAACACCTTGGGCTCCACCGCCAGGGCACGGGCCAGGGCGATCCGCTGGCGCTGGCCACCGGACAGTTGTTCCGGGTAGCGATCAGACAGCCAATCCAACTGCACCATGTTCAGCAGTTCGTGCACTTTACTGGCGATCTGGCTTTCGCTCGGGCGCTGGTTTTTCGGTTTCATGCGCAGGCCGAAGGCGACGTTGTCGAACACGGTCATGTGGCGGAACAGCGCGTAGTGCTGGAACACGAAGCCGACGTTGCGATCGCGCACGTCGTGGCCGGACACGTCTTCACCATGGAACACGATATTGCCGGCGTCTGGAGTTTCCAGGCCGGCGATGATGCGCAACAAGGTCGTCTTGCCACAGCCGGACGGCCCCAGCAACGCCACCAGCTCGCCACTCTGGATGTCCAGATTGATGCTGTTCAGGGCCTTGAAGGCGTTGAAGTTCTTGCTGACATTACGGACTTCGATCGACATGACTTATTCCTCACCGGCGCTTTTGCGCAGGCGGTTGATACGGTTCTCGCTCCACTGCTTGAGCAGCAGGATGAAGAGCGCCAGGATCAGCAACAGGCTGGCCACCGCAAACGCGGCAACATGGTTGTATTCGTTGTAGAGAATCTCGACATGCAGCGGCAAGGTGTTGGTCACGCCACGAATGTGGCCGGACACCACCGACACCGCGCCGAATTCACCCATGGCCCGTGCGGTACACAGCACCACGCCGTAGATCAGGCCCCATTTGATGTTCGGCACGGTGACATGCCAGAACATCTGCCAGCCATTGGCGCCGAGCAGGCGCGCGGCCTCTTCTTCCTGGGTGCCCTGCTCCTGCATCAGCGGGATCAGTTCACGTGCGACGAAAGGCACGGTGACGAAAATGGTGGCGAGCACAATGCCCGGCAACGCGAACACGATCTGGATGTCATGGTCCTGCAACCACGGGCCAAAGAAACCCTGGGCGCCGAACATCAGCACATAGACCAGACCGGCGATCACCGGCGACACCGAGAACGGCAGGTCAATCAGCGTCACCAGGATGCTTTTGCCACGGAACGAGTACTTGCTCACGCACCACGCCGCACTGACACCGAACACCAGGTTGAGCGGCACCGAGATCACCACCGCGATCACCGTGAGCTTCAGCGCAGACAGCGCGTCGGGCTCAAGAATCGCGGTGAAAAACGAACCCAGGCCGTTCTTCAGGCCCTGGGTCACCACGATCAACAGCGGCAACAGCAAAAACAGCACAAACACCAACCAGCCAAGGCCGATCAGGATACGTCGCGACACCGCACTGCCACGCCGGGCAGCGTTGGCCGAGGACGCGGCGGAAATAGACGATTGGGACATGTTCCGCGCCTCCTTATGGACGTTCGATGCGCCGCTGCAACAGGTTGATCAGCAGCAGCAGGACAAAGGAAACCACCAACATCAACACGCCGATGGACGTGGCGCCGCGATAGTCGTATTGGTCGAGCTTGACCATGATCAGCAGCGGCAGGATTTCGGTTTTCATCGGCATGTTGCCGGCGATGAAGATCACCGAACCGTACTCACCGACGCCACGGGCAAACGCCAGCGCGAAACCGGTCAACCAGGCAGGCAGCAGAGCCGGCACCAAGATGTGACGGAACACTTGCAACGGCTTGGCACCCAGGCAGGCGGCGGCTTCTTCGACTTCCCGGGGGATGTCGGCCAACACCGGCTGAACCGTACGCACCACGAACGGCAGGGTGACGAAGGTCAGCGCCAGGGTGATGCCCAACGGGGTGTAGGCGATCTTGAAGCCCAGGTCCGCTGCGAACTGGCCAACCAGGCCGTTAGGCGTGTACAGCGCGGTCAATGCGATACCGGCTACGGCGGTGGGCAGGGCGAACGGCAGGTCGATCATCGCGTCGATGATCTTGCGGCCAGGGAAGGTGTAGCGCACCAACACCCAGGCCAGCAACGTACCAATCACACCGTTGATCAGGGCGGCATACAGCGCGGTACTGAAGCTGAGTTTCAATGCCGCCAGCACCCGCGGTGCCGAAATGATGTTCCAGAACTGATCCCAGGTGAGTTGAGCGGCATGTACAAACATCGCCGCGAGGGGGATGAGTACGATCAGGCTGAGGTACACCACGGTGTAGCCCAGCGTCAGCCCGAAGCCGGGTATGACGGGGGAGATACGACGCGACATAAGAGTCCTTGGTTAAAGGTAGAAACCACTGTAGGAGCGCGTTCCTCTGTGGGAGCTGGCTTGCCTGCGATGCGGGCACTGCGGTGTCTCAGTGACACCGCGGTGAGGCTATCGC
>NZ_JBOICG010000102.1:0-4828 GCF_050739995.1 Pseudomonas sp.
CCGACGGGCACGATGGGGTAGGGTTGTGGTCGGAGTGTTTGAACGCACCCGGACAATTGATGTGCATGAACTCAAGTGATTGAAAGGATATCGCTATGCTGGACTGGAAAAACCGTGAAGGCAGTGCCAAAGGCCCCGCTCCTGAGCCCAAGTCGGCCAACCGTGGCTACTTTCGCAACCTGCTGATGAGCAAAGCCTTGCTCAGCGTGTTGGGCTTGTACCTGTTGGTCACCGGTGCCCTGGGTTGGTACTGGAGCGAAGAGCCGGCGCTATTCCCGGTCCAGCAAAACGCCCAGCTTGCCGCCGAGAAGGAAGGCAAGCAGATGGTGGTGGGCTACACCACCGTCGAAACCCTCAAGACCGTGGTCGGCACCTTGCTGAACAAGCCGGGTGGCTATATTTCCAACGACCGTTTCCCGCCGGGCCTGTGGATGGACAACATGCCAAGCTGGGAATACGGCGTGCTGGTGCAGGTACGCGACCTGACCCGTGCCCTGCGTAAGGATTTCGCCCGCTCCCAGTCGCAGTCGGCTGAAGATGCCGACCTGGCCAAGGCCGAGCCGCGTTTCAACTTCGACAACAAGAGCTGGGTTCTGCCATCCAGTGAGTCGGAATACCAGGAAGGCATCAATTCCCTGAGCCGCTATGAGGCGCGCCTGTCCGACCCGAACCAGAAGGGCGCGCTGTTCTACGCCCGTGCCGACAACCTGAACAACTGGCTGGGCGATGTCGCCACCCGTCTGGGCTCACTGTCGCAACGTCTGTCGGCCAGCGTCGGTCGGGTGAAGCTCAACACTACGCTCAAGACCGAAGCGCTGGCGCCGGGCCAGGTGCCGCAGGTCGATGAAGAAGTGGTGGAAACTCCATGGATGCAGATCGACAACGTGTTCTACGAAGCCCGTGGTCAGGCGTGGGCCTTGTCCCACCTGTTGCGCGCCATTGAAGTCGACTTTGCCGATGTCCTGGCCAAGAAGAATGCCACCGTCAGCGTGCGCCAGATCATTCGTGAGCTGGAGGCCTCGCAGGAAACCGTTTGGAGTCCTATGATTCTTAACGGCAGTGGTTTCGGCATTCTCGCTAACCACTCGCTGGTAATGGCCAACTATATTTCCCGGGCAAACGCTGCAGTGATCGATTTGCGTCAGCTCCTCAATCAGGGTTGATGATGGACGCTACTCAAAGGGAGGCCGCACATCGAGCGGCTTCCGACGCTGAACTTATCTGTTGGGTCGACGAGCGGGACAACCTGCTCGGGCACCTCGTCAGGTCTGACCTTCGCCAGCGCGGTCTGATCGGCCGCTGCACCTTTATCTTCTTGTTCAACTCCCAAGGTGAACTATGCGTGCATCGGCGCACCTTGAGCAAGGCGCTGTATCCCGGGTTCTGGGACACGGCGGCGGGCGGGATGGTCGAGAAAGGTGAGAGTTACGCCGTTTCGGCTCGGCGGGAGCTTGCTGAAGAGCTGGGTGTAAGTGGCGTTGATTTGGTCGAACACGACCATTTCTACTTTGAGGATGGCGACAGCCGGCTCTGGTGCACATCCTACTCTGCGGTGTGGGACGGCCCCTTGCGACTGCAGCCTGAAGAGGTCATGGAAGCGCGCTTTTTACCCATTGAAAATGTCCTGCAGGAGGCTGAACAAAAGCCTTACTGCCCGGACGCCCAGGAGGGCTTGCGGCGCTATCTGGCCTCGCGTCGCTAAAGTTGCATAAATTGGCGCCATTTGGCTCTTAGCAAGTCGGCTTTTTGTGGTTACACTGCGCGACTTTTCACCCGAACCACCCTTGGCGGTTCGGTAGCGCTGCCCCTGCCTGAGTGGGGCTTCGCGGTTGGCCACCTCTTCGCAGGTGCCGATCAGTCTTTGTCCTCCCAAGAGGATTGCCGGTGGCCAAAAAAGCCGCATCCTTCGCCGCCCTTGGTGGCCTGGTATTTTCCACCGACGCAGGTCGACACTGCCCGGACTGTCGTCAGCCCGTGGATTCGTGTACCTGCAAACAGACCCTGATTCCTGAAGGCGACGGTATTGCCCGCGTGCGACGTGAGAGCAAAGGCCGTGGCGGCAAGACGGTGACCACTATCACCGGCGTGCCGCTGGCCGAGGATGCCCTGAAGGAATTGGCCACTACGCTGAAAAAGCGTTGTGGCACCGGTGGCGCGTTGAAAGACGGCGTCATCGAAATCCAGGGCGATCACGTCGAGTTGCTGTTGGCCGAGCTGATCAAGCTCGGGTACAAGGCCAAGAAGTCCGGCGGCTGAAAGCCTCTTCCCGACCTGTGTCTAAACTCTGTCCTGCGAGTGGGGTCTACCTCTCTCGCAGGCAAATCGTCATTTTCATTCTTTAGACTGCGCCAGCCTTACAAAAAGGGTGCGGCGATTTTCGACTTTATATAGGGGACTTCGATGTCCGTACGACGCACACGCAAAGACGATGGCAGCCAATGGACAGTTGCGGACAGCCGCAGTGTTTACGGGATTCGCCATTGGGGGGCCGGGTATTTCGCGATCAATGATGCCGGTCGCGTTGAAGTCCGTCCGAACGGCCCGAACAGCACGCCTGTCGACTTGTACGAGCAAGTCGACGAACTGCGTAAAAGCGGCTTGTCCTTGCCGCTGTTGGTGCGCTTTCCTGACATCCTGCAAGACCGTGTACGCCAGCTGACCGGCGCTTTCGATTCGAACATCGAGCGCCTGGAATACCAGAGCAAGTACACCGCGCTGTACCCGATCAAGGTGAACCAGCAGGAAGCGGTGATCGAAAACATCATCGCCACCCAGAACGTGTCCATCGGCCTGGAAGCCGGCTCCAAGCCTGAGCTGCTGGCCGTGCTGGCCCTGGCGCCGAAGGGCGGCACCATCGTGTGCAACGGTTATAAGGACCGTGAGTTCATCCGCCTGGCGCTGATGGGCCAGAAGCTCGGTCACAACGTATTCATCGTGATCGAAAAAGAATCCGAAGTCGGCCTGGTGATCGAAGAGGCGGCGAGTCTCAAGGTCAAGCCGCAGGTTGGGCTACGCGTACGTTTGTCGTCGCTGGCCTCGAGCAAGTGGGCGGACACCGGTGGCGAGAAGTCCAAGTTCGGTTTGTCGGCAGCGCAGCTGTTGTCGGTGGTCGAGCGTTTCCGCGCTGCCGGCCTGGACCAAGGCATCCGCCTGCTGCACTTCCACATGGGCTCGCAGATTGCCAACCTGGCCGACTACCAGCACGGGTTCAAGGAAGCCATTCGTTACTACGGCGAACTGCGCAACCTTGGCCTGCCGGTGGACCACATCGACGTGGGCGGCGGCCTGGGTGTGGATTACGACGGTACGCACTCGCGTAACGCCAGTTCGATCAACTACGACATGGACGACTACGCCGGTGTGGTCGTGGGCATGCTCAAGGAGTTCTGCGACGCACAGAGCCTGCCGCACCCGAACATCTTCTCCGAAAGCGGTCGTTCCCTGACCGCCCACCACGCCATGCTGGTGGTGCAAGTCACCGACGTCGAGAAACACAACGACGACGTGCCGGAAATCGAGAACAAGGAAAGCCTGCCGGAAACCGTGCAATGGCTGGTGGACCTGCTGGGTCCGACCGACATCGAGATGGTCACCGAAACCTATTGGCGCGCCACCCACTACATGAGCGACGTGGCCACCCAGTACGCCGACGGCAAACTGACCCTGGCGGAAAAAGCCCTGGCTGAACAGTGCTACTTCGCCGTGTGCCGCCGCCTGCACAACTCATTGAAAGCCCGTCAGCGCTCGCACCGCCAAGTGCTGGATGAGCTCAACGACAAGCTGGCCGACAAGTACATCTGCAACTTCTCGGTGTTCCAGAGCCTGCCGGACACCTGGGCCATCGGCCAGGTATTGCCGATCCTGCCGCTGCACCGTCTCGACGAAGAGCCACTGCGCCGTGCTGTGCTGCAAGACCTGACCTGCGACTCCGACGGCAAGATCAAGCAGTACGTCGACGAGCAGTCCATCGAGACCAGCCTGCCGGTGCACGCCTTGAACGAAGGCGAGGACTACTTGCTGGGCATCTTCCTGGTAGGTGCTTATCAAGAGATCCTGGGCGACATGCACAACCTGTTCGGTGACACCGACTCGGTGAACATCTACCAGCGTGAAGACGGTTCGGTGTACAGCGCCGGGATCGAGACCCACGACACCATCGAAGACATGCTGCGCTACGTGCACTTGTCGCCGGAGGAGTTGATGACGCACTACCGTGACAAGTGTGCGAGCGCGAAGATCAGCTCCAGCGAGCGTACGCAGTTCCTCGACGCGTTGCGTCTGGGCCTGACGCGTTCGTCTTACCTGTCGTCGTGAGGCGATAGCAGCTGAACAAAACCCACCTTCTCAGGTGGGTTTTTTGTTTTACGGCTCGGCCAACCACCGGTTCCGAGTGTTCAGGCGCCAGCCGATGAAGGCCAGGGTGAGGCTGCGCAGCGCCATGAAGAGCAAGAAAGTTATCCACAGACCGTGGTTACCCAAACCCTGCAGCGCCCAGGCGAAAGGAGCCGTCAACAGGACGGTCAACAGCATGCCATTGCGCATTTCGCGCGCGCGGGTTGCGCCGATGAACAGGCCGTCCAGCAGGTAACTCCAGACCGCAATCAACGGCAGTATCGCCAGATAAGGCAAATAGAGGTCGGCCGTTTCGCGCACGCTAGGAATATCGGTTTGCATGGCGATGAACAGGTGGCCGGCGACGGTGAACAGTAGGGCAAACCCGATACTGGCGATCAGCGACCAACCGCCAGCGACCACCAGCGACCGGCGCAGCGCCTGGCGGTCATGGGCGCCGATGGCGTGGCCGCACAGGGCTTCGACGGCGTGAGCT
>NZ_JBOICG010000103.1:0-9989 GCF_050739995.1 Pseudomonas sp.
TTCGCCCCCCAGCGCGGGGCAAGCCCGCTCACTACAATTGCAAGTTCGCCAGGTTGTAAGTTCGCCACAAAATTGACGTCATTCCGGGGCCAACGCCCGTTGGTCCCTATAACCTTGGTTTGTTGCGGTTTTCTTCTATTCTGACTTCAAGGGATATCCACAGGAGTCGCAGGATAGAAACAGCCTCGCCGTATGATTGAGGCTGAACACCGATCTACCGAGGGGCGCCGCCATGTCGCGCAACCTTTGCCTTACCCGCCAATGCCTGGGCCTGGTCACCCGTATCGAATGCTCCATTCGTCCTCTGGCTGGGGATAACGGGATGTGGACCTTGTTGTTTGCCGCCGGAATGACCGGTGAGCAGCCTTCCACCATCAAGTCCCAAGGCCCGTTTCATGGGCCCTTCGTGGCAGAAACCATTCTTCAGTCGATTGTCGACAGTCTCACCCTGCACGGATACGCACTGGCTGACGATCCGCAGATCTGGTGCCTGCACATGCAGGCACATCTGCGACAGCTCAATGGTGGGCAGGAACGCCTCGCCCTGTAGAGCGGCTATTTGCTCTCGGGTTTGTCCAACTTGACCTCAAAGCCGTATTGCACGGTGTTCAGGTCGGTGCGCTGGTAGCTTTCCAGGGTGGTCGGCTGGCCATAGAAGTAATGCACGTCGAACATCGCCGTGCCGTATTCCTCCGCACGGTGGCTGACGCCGAGGATTTCCTTGAGGTAGTTGCCGCTGGCGTCCTTGGCGTAGAAGCGCCAACTGTCGGAAGGAAACACTTTCTGATCGATGATCAGGGCGTTGTCCTTGAGCGTCAGGCCCTTGGGCAGTTTGGCGACGTCAACCGTGCCCTTCTCGATGGTTGCCAGGAATACTGGGATCGAGCCCACCACAAAGGCTGGGGTTTCCGGGAACAGGTTGAGGTCGTAAGTGAGGGTGCCACGTGCCGCATCCAACTCAAATGCCTCGCTCGGCAGCTCGATGGGCTCGTCACGCTCGCCCTTGTCGTCTGCGGTGAAGAAGGTGATGGGTTCATCGCTGCTGTTACGCTCGGCGCCCACCAGCTCGTCATTGAAGGTAAAGGGGTGGTCGAACACGAGCTTGGCGGCGCTGGCATCGTCGGTCGATTGGCTGATGGTGACGCTTTTTTTCAGTTGGTCTTCGGTCATGGCCGCGTCTTTGAGCCAGCTGGCGGCGCTGTCGTCATACACCGTGACGGGCATCGGCAAGGCTTGCACGGTCTTCTGCAGACTGTTCCTGTCGAAGCGCATCACCGGCAGGTCAAGGTCCTTGTGGGTCAACGTGGCTGTGGAAAAGTCCAGGACGTCAACCTGCAAGTTGTCAATCACGCCATTGAAATACACCTTGGCGTAATGGCTGGTTTGCTTGTGTTCGAAGGCTTTCTGCTCGTCGGTCAGTTGCGTTTCGAAGGCATCGGACCACGCCTTCTGCTTCTGCATCTCGGCCAGTTGTTTCTCATAGAACGCCACTTGGGCTGCACTTTCGTTGATCGAGCCCGAGCGCGTCAGGAACTGCCCGGTGCTGTCCCGTGCCTGTACCAGCAAAGGGTTTGGCGAGTCGTCGCCCACTTCTGCGGCCAAGGGCGCGCTGTTGGTCAGCTCGATCTCGGCGTAGTTTTTTTCCAGCAACACCAGGTTGAGGGTGATGTTGCCTTCGGTGCGCTTGCGCCCCACGTCCTTTTTTGACAGGTCGAAGGTCAGCACCTTGCCCGGTGCCACCACTTCAACCGTGCCTTTGAGGCTCACGGGTTGAGGCTGGCTCTTGTTGTCCGTCTCGACGCCTTCGATGAAGGGGTAGGTCACCGTCAGGTCGTCGGGGTTGGTCAGGTTGGAACTGCTGGGGCTCAGTTGAATGCCTGGATCGGTTTCCGACCATTCCGGCTGGAAGGGGATGACCTTGTTGTTGCTCAGGGTCACCGACTGCCATTCCAGGCCGTGGGGGAAGGGGAACTGGTCAGGGCTGTTGAAGGTGAACGGGAAGACCGGCTGCAGATCCGTGAGGTAGTCGGAGTGGGAGGCTTTGCGCAGCACGAACAGGCCGTTGATGTAGGTGTCCACCAAGGCTTGGGGCGTTGGGTAATGCTTGAGCAAGGCCAGCGTGTCTTCGCCGTATTCGGCTTCGATCGGCTTGTTGGCGAGCTTGATGCGTGCACGTTCAAGTAACAGCAGCGAACCGCCAAGGTCGGCGATGGCATCCCGCAATTTGGGGTCTTGGATGCTGTCCAGCGACTGTTCGAATTTTGTGGTTTTCTCTTCGAGTGTTGCCTGCTTCTGCTCTTCTTTGGGGGAGCAGCCGCTGGCTATCAGCAGCGCCGCACACAGGCCGATGCTGGCCAAAGGGGATCGCACATCCATCATCTGAGTCTTCCTGTCCGACATCATCGAGCCAAGTGAGTGGTCTCGACACTAGCAGAAAAACGCTCTTACAGATGCCATCTGGGTCAGTTTTCTCGCGGTGACAGGTGCTGGGGACTGGCTGGTATACTCGCGGCCATTTTTAGCCACGCTGTGTGAGATCCAATGGAACGTTTTATCGAAAATGCTATGTACGCCTCGCGCTGGCTGCTGGCGCCCATTTATTTCGGCTTGTCCCTGGGGTTGCTGGCGCTGGCGCTGAAATTCTTCCAGGAAGTGATTCACCTGCTGCCGAGCGTGTTCTCGATGGCCGAGTCCGAGCTGATCCTGGTGCTGCTGTCGTTGATCGACATGGCTCTGGTTGGCGGCTTGCTGGTGATGGTGATGATTTCCGGCTACGAGAACTTCGTCTCGCAGCTGGATATCGATGAAAGCAAAGAAAAGCTCAACTGGCTGGGCACCATGGACTCTTCTTCGTTGAAGATGAAGGTGGCGGCATCCATCGTGGCGATTTCGTCCATCCACTTGCTGCGTATCTTCATGGACGCCAAGAACGTCGATCCACAACACCTGATGTGGTACGTGATCATCCACATGACCTTCGTGATCTCGGCGTTCGCCATGGGTTATCTGGACAAGGTCACCAAGCACTGATGACCCGCGCCGGCCTTACTGCTCCGCGAAGTAGTAAGGCTGGCGGCCGATTGCCATCTGCTTGATCACCGTGACCTTTTCATTCAGTCGGTCGGTGTGATCCATCAACGCAACGTTGCCCGGTTTGGCCGTGAGGAACGCACGTAATTCGGCTTCGGTGTTCAGGATGGGCACGTAGGCTTGCATGTAGAACACCCCGGCGCCGGCAATCCGTTCGTTAGGCTGATACATCGCGACTTCCCGACCTTCTGCCTGCAGCGCCTGAAGCTGGCTGATCACTGGCACGAAGGACTCGACGGCGTCCGCCTTGGGCGCGAACCAGAATGCGGCGCTCAGGTAGCAGGCAATGAGCACGCCGAATACGCCGCCGATCACCTGCCGGTGGTAGCGGTACAGGCCAGGCTTGCGGTCTTTCAGGCATTCCAGCAGCACCCGCGCATATTCGGCCGCGAGCACGGCAGCGGCAGGGGTGAGCGACATCAGGTATACGGTGCGCTTGCTGGAGGCCAGGGTCAGCAGGGTGAATTGCGCCACCAGCCACACACTGAAAAACAGACGGTAGCGATTGCGCATCAGGCTTTTGCGGAAGTGCCACAGGCCCAGGTACACCAGGATGTTCCAGGGTAGAAACGCTTCAGGTAGTTTCGCGAGGTAGTAGTAGAACGGCTCGTAATGCCCGGCTTCCACGAACGAACCGCTGAAGCGTCCGACGCTGTTGGTCCACAACACCTCACCGACCGCCTGCATCCCGCCACGCTGGTACAGGAAACCCAGCCAGATCAGCAGCGGCACCAGCGCCAGCAGCGTGAACAATGCCGGTTTGAGCCAGTCGCCGATGCGCAGGCGTTTATCCATCAGGCTGGTCACGACCAGGTACACGAAGATCACGATGCCCGGCATCGCCAAGCCCAGCACACCTTTGCTCAAGGTGGCGATGACCATCCCCAGGGTAAACAATGCCCAGGCCCACACAGTGGAGCCTTGGCGCTCGGATTCGGGCCGCATCGCCTGGTAGAACGCCAGCAGCGCAGTGGTCACGCCGAGGCTGAGCAACGAGTCTTCACCCACACCCCGCACATTGCCCCAGTAACTGGCCATGGTCGCCAGGATCATCGCGGCGCAGAACGCCAGCGACTTGGGACGGCCAAACTTGCGCAACATCCCGTAGAACAGCATCACGCTGAACAACCCGGCAAACGCCGAAGCCAGGCGCACCGCCCAGGTCGAGGCGCCGAACAGGCGAATCGCGCCAGCGTCCAGCCATAGGCTCAGGGGTGGTTTTTCCAGGAAGGGTTCGCGGAACAGGCGCGGGATCACCCAGTCATTGTCCAGGTGCATGGCCATGGCGATCCCGGCCACGCGGGCTTCGGTGGAGCCTTGCAGCTCATGGCCGCCAAGGGCGAAGAAAAATAACAGACCTGCGAGAAGGAGCAGCAGAGAGGCGGGGCGCGTCATGGATTCTGGCTACCGGGGAAAGGGACCGCTCGGGGGAACGGTCGTGGGCGATCAAGCAGTATACGAGAGCGATTCTTAACATTTCGTGAATCAATGTGGGGTTTTTGTAAGGCTGGCCGAGCCCGCTTTTCAGGGCTGTTTCAAGCGGGGTAGCGCCGCCTTGCCTGGCTCGGTCAGCACCGGTGCCAATTGCTCCCAGGTGAAATTCAGTTCGTTATCGCAGCCGTCACCCGTGGCGCGCGTGGAGAGTTGCAAGCCTTGGGTGTTGAAGCTCAGGTCGAAGGTGGAATAGCTGGTGATCGCCGGGCAACCTTCATCAGTGCTGGTTTGCTGGGCCAGCCAGCGACTGAATTGGGTCGGCAGCTTCACGTCGCCGGAGAAGGCGTCATACCACTCCTGATGCCCGCCGAACCACGTCCAGGGGTCGACGCTTTCACCGGTTTGCAGGTTCCAGGAGTGCAGGCCCCAACTGATCCCCCTGGCGCCGGTGCCGGCGGCCCAACGGTAAAACCTGACAGTGATGTATTGGGAGGACCAGTACGTGGGCTCCACGTCTATTTCGCTGGTGTAGGCCGAACCGTTGCGGCCGAGGTACTCGCGCCGCTCTTGCAGGTAGTTCACCTGGTCATCGTCGCTGACGGCCAGGGCGGCGAGTTGCTGGTTGATCTTCTGGAACGCCGGGCTGTCGCCTTCGAGCTTGAGCGTGACCCGGGCCCCTTGGGTCTTGAGCTGATAGCGGTGCTCGCCGAAGGTTTTCTTCTCGGTCTTGATCGGTAGAGGCGCGGCTTCCATGGGCGTGTTGTAGGCGTCGCTGCCACAGCCTTGCGCATCGATACGTTGCAAGTTGAGTGGCAGCGGTGCACCACCTGGGTTTTTGCTCCATGAGCCTGTGAGCGTATCGCCCTGCGGCTGTTGCAAAACCCAGAAACCGGTATTGCCCGTTTCCACCCAGGGCGCGTTGTCGCTGGCTTGGGTCAGTTGGATTGGCGTGAGGATGCGCTGATAGTAATAGCTGCCGTGCTCGCCATCGGCGCCATTGAAACAGGCCACGATGGCAGATTTGCCCAGGGTGCCTTTCCACACCCCGGCCAGGTCGGCAGCGCTGGCAAAGAATGGCGTACAGGCAAGGGCAATGACAGCAAGGGGCTTGAGCACGGGTATCTGACTTCCGGTTGTCTGATAAAGGCCGTCAGGGTAATGGGTCGTGTGATGCGATTCCAGTAGGCGAGCGCCAGGTTTACCGGTCGTCCTTTGCCTTTGACAGGGAGGGGCCTGCCACCTAGGTTTTAAATCACGCTCAAGAGACGTGAACGGTTCTTGCGCTTGTATGGCGGCCTTGTCACGGCCGTCACTATGCAGCTATCGGTTCCAGCCCTTTGGTGATGAACCGTCTATGGAGTGATCATGGCTATAAAACGCAAGGTTCCAGGCGTACGTAACTATGATGGTCCCGCAGGCGGGTGGGGAGCGCTCAAGGCGACTGCGACAGCGGTGCGTGAGCAGATGGACACACTCAAAGCGCCTATTACCCTGATGCGCACCAACCAGCCGGATGGGTTCGATTGCCCCGGCTGCGCGTGGCCGGACAAAGAGCACAAATCCACCTTCCAGTTTTGCGAAAACGGCGCCAAAGCCGTGACCTGGGAAGCGACCAGCAAGCGCGTGACGCCTGAGTTCTTTGCCAACCATCCGGTCTCGACGTTGCTGCACCGAAGTGACTTTGAACTCGAAGACTTGGGGCGCCTGACGCACCCTCTCGTTTATGACCGGGCAAGCGACACCTACCAGCCCGTGGCGTGGGAAACGGCCTTTGCACGCATCGGCGAAATACTGCGTGGACTAGAGCCCGATCAGGTCGAGTTTTATACCTCAGGCAGAGCTTCCAATGAGGCCGCCTACCTGTATCAACTGTTCGCCCGTGAATATGGCACCAATAACTTTCCGGACTGTTCAAACATGTGCCACGAGCCCACTAGCGTTGGGTTGCCGCGCTCGATCGGGATGGGCAAGGGCTCTGTTTCACTGGATGATTTTGACCTGTGTGAGTTGGTGCTTTCCATCGGGCACAACCCTGGCACCAACCACCCGCGCATGATGGGAACGCTGCACGAAATATCCCGGCGCAAAGTCCCCATCATGGTGTTCAACCCTCTGCGCGAACGCGCATTGGAACGCTTTTGCGATCCGCAAGACATGATTGAAATGGCCACTTATGGTTCCACCCGCATTGCGTCGACTTATCTACAGGTCAAGGCGGGTGGGGACGCTGCGGCGATCAAGGGCGTGATGAAAGCGTTGCTGGAGTTGGAGGCGTCGGTCGGCGAGGTCATCGACTATGCGTTTATCGCGCAACACACCAACGGTTTCGAAGCGCTCAAGGCGGACTTGTTGGCGACCCGATGGCCAGACATCGAGTCCGCCAGTGGATTGCTCAAGGCCGACATGGAAAAAGTGGCCGCCGCCTATGCGAAATCCAACGCCACCATCGTGACCTACGGCATGGGGATCACCCAGCATAACGAAGGGACTGCCAACGTCCGGCTGATCTGTGACCTGTTGATGTTGCGCGGCAACATCGGCAAGCCCGGTGCCGGCATTTGCCCATTGCGGGGCCATTCCAACGTGCAAGGTAATCGAACCGTCGGCATCACCGAAAAACCCTCCAGTGCCTTTCTTGGCAAGCTTGAACAGGTGCTGGGCTTCAAGCCTCCGTCCGCCCACGGGCACGATGCGGTGCAGGCGATGCAGGCCATGATCGCGGGGGAGTCCAAGGCGCTGTTCTGTCTGGGAGGCAACTTTGCAGTGGCACTGCCTGATCCGGGGCAGTGCTTCCCGGCCATGGGCAAATTGGACTTGAGCGTGCATATCGGCACCAAGCTCAACCGTACCCATTTGCTGGTGGCCAAGGAAACCTACCTGTTCCCCTGTCTGGGCCGCACCGAGCTGGATCTTCAGAATGGTGCCCGTCAGTCGATCACGGTCGAAGACTCCATGTCGATGGTGCATGCCTCGGCCGGCAAGTTGATGCCAGCCTCTGAGTTCCTGCGTTCAGAACCGGCCATTGTGGCGGGCCTGGCGAGCGCTGTATTGCCCGACAGCAAGGTGCCTTGGACGGCGCTGGCGGCTGACTATGACAAGATTCGCGACCTCATCGAAAAAACCATCCCAGGGTTCGATGACTACAACGAGCGCATTCGCGTTCCAGGTGGTTTTCGCATGCCCCTGCCGGCTACCGAGCGTATCTGGATGACGCCCTCGGGCAAGGCTGAGTTCTTTGTATTCCCCGGTTTGCATGAGGATAAGGAAGTCGACGGTGATGACGTCCTGCGGCTGATCACCCTGCGCAGTCATGACCAGTACAACACCACGGTCTATGCGCTCGATGATCGCTATCGGGGGGTGTTCGGGCGAAGGGATGTGTTGTTCATGAGCCCGGCCGACCTGGAGTCCAGGGGGTTGGCTCACGGTGACCTGGTCGACATCGAAACGGTCACCCAGGGGCGCAAGTTGCGTTACGAGAAGATCACCGCCATCGAGTACAAGATATCCACAGGCTCGGTGGGCGCCTATTACCCGGAGGCCAACCAACTGGTGCCGTTGGATTACATCGATGTCGACAGTGGTACGCCCTCCTACAAGTCGGTGCCGGTGAGGGTGATGCGCTCGCAGGTCAATTGAGCCCCGCAGCGTCAGATCGGGCTGTAGATCCGCGGTGCGTTCCGGTGAGGCACGTGGATCAGGTTGAGATGGTGTTTACGCGCCCATTGCACGGTTAAGACGGTGGGTGCCGACAAGCTGACCAAGGTGCCCAGCTTGGCCCTGACCGCCTTGTGGATCAGCTCCAGGCTGCAGCGGCTGGTGACCACCGTGAAGCCGCTGCGTGCATCGATTTGCGCCTGTTGCATCGCCCCGATCAATTTATCCAGCGCGTTATGGCGGCCGATGTCTTCACGGCACAGCAGGGCTGAGCCGTCGGCGCCGAAGTGCAGGGCCGCATGCAAGGCGCCGGTGCTTTTCCCCATGACCTGGGCCTCTTCGATGCGCTCACGCAAGCCTTTGAGGTGATGCGCGGGCGGCAGGGGCGCGGGTTGCAGAACGTCCAATTGGGGCAGTGCCTGTTCCAGTGCTTCCACGCCGCACAGCCCGCAACCGCTGGTGCCCGCCATTTGCCGTCGGTGATCCTTCAAGGCCCAGAAGGCACGACTGGAAATTTGGACGTCGGCCTGGCATGCCTGGTCAAAATGCGCGAGTTGGATGTCGTAAATCTCGCCCAGGTGGTCGATGATCCCGTTGCTGATGCTGAAGCCGCGGATGAAGTCTTCGATGTTGCCGGGTGAAACCATCATCACGGCTTGGCTCAAACCGTTGTAACTGATGGCCAGGGCGATTTCCGCCGCCAGCGCCGCTTGGGACACCTGCGCGCCCTCGTCATAGTCTCGATAAGCGACATTGAGTGGCTGCGGTGCCGGTGCATTGGCATCGCTGAGTTCAACGGGCTGTTCGATTCGGCAAATCATAAACAAACCTCCAATACCCTAGATCGCAGCCTTGGCAGCAAACAGTTGCTTGGCGTGCGCAAAACACTTTTCGGCAATGGCCGAGCGTGGCTCGGTCTTGCGCATGACCAGGCCCAGAGGCGCGAGCACGCTGGCATCCGGCAGGTTGATAAACGCCAGGTTCTCGATCGGGCTCTCCAGGCCGCTGTCCAACGGCATGATCGCGCAGCAAAAACCTTCGTGGATCGCCTGGAACAACTGATACGTCGAATCGCTTTCGAGTATGGGTTGGGGGTCGAGGCCGCGGCTGCGGAAACTCAGGTCAATGGATTTTCGATAGTGCATGCCATTGCTGATCATCCCCAGGGGCAACTCGGCGGCGTCTTCCCAACTCATTTCCGTACCTTCGAAATGGAAGTGGCGCGTGTCGTACAACAGGCCCACACGGGTTTCACCCAGTTCGAAGAACTCCAGGTAGTTGGGGTTCAGGTGTTCCAGGTAGCACACGCCCAAGTCCAGTTGGTTGGTACCCAAGGCTTCGATGATCTTGTCCGAACTCATGGACGACAGGCTGAACTTGAGCTCCGGGAATGAGTGGGACAGGCTCTGGACGTAGCTGATCGGATTGAATCCGCTGAGCGGTACCAGGCCCAGGCGCAAGTTACCCACCAACTGACCGCGACACGCTGCGGCTTCGGCGAACAACCCGTCATGGGCGGCGAGCAAGGTTCTGGCCCAGGCCAGTACGCGCTCGCCGGCCTGGGTGAAACCTTCGAAGCGCTGGCCACGAGTGACCAGTTCCAGGCCCAGCTCATCCTCCAGGTTGCGCAAGCGCATCGACAGGGTCGGCTGGGTGATATGACAGCGCGCGGCTGCCTGGCCGAAGTGGCGGGTCTGCTCCAGCGCGATCAGGAATTTGAGTTGCTTTATGTCCATTAAGGCACCTGCCTGGGAAGAAGTAAGAGGTCGTTATGCGTGCCAGTGTCTAAAACCCGCAGAGCGAGCGGG
>NZ_JBOICG010000104.1:0-6450 GCF_050739995.1 Pseudomonas sp.
ACACTGCCATCGGGAGCAAGCCCCCTCCCACAATTAGTTTGGGTTCACAGCCTTTAGATCCAGCCGCTGCTTTGCATGGCTTTGTATACGGCGACGATAGCCAGGATGAAGAATGCCGTGGCTGCCAGTCGACGAATCAAGGTCAGCGGCAGCTTCTCCGCTGCAAAATTACCCGCCAATACCACCGGCACGTTGGCAATCAGCATGCCCAAGGTGGTGCCGATAATCACCAGCCACAACTCCGGGTACTGCGCCGCCAGCATCACCGTGGCGATCTGTGTCTTGTCGCCGATTTCGGCGAGGAAGAATGCGATCAGGGTGGTCAGGAACGGCCCGAACTTGCGCGTGGTACTGGCTTCGTCATCGTCGAGTTTGTCCGGCACCAGGGTCCACAGTGCCGTGGCGCAGAAGCTCGCCGCCAGAATCCAGTGCAACACCGCATCCGAGAAGAAACTGCCGAACCAGGCCCCCACGGCACCGGCGGCCGCATGGTTGGCCAGGGTCGCGGCCACGATACCGGCGATGATCGGCCAGGGCTTGCGAAAGCGTGCAGCCAGGATAAGCGCGAGCAGTTGCGTCTTGTCGCCGATTTCGGCCAAGGCAACGATTGCGGTAGGAACGAGTAATGAATCCAGCATCAGGTAGGTTTCCAGGGGCGGGTCGACACGGCTATGACACGTACAGCCTTCCCGCCCCGGGTAAGGTGTGCGTGTCATAGGTCTTGTCAAACCCCGGTCCGTCTGTGCGGACTCCTGGGTCGCATACGCCATGGTCTGCTGACCAAGTATGTTGACGTATGCCGGACGAGCGTGGCGCTCGTGGGAGACTACTCCCCTAGGACGGAGCGGATTCTGCCTAGGCAAAATCCATTCGGCAAGCCTTCTTTTTCAAGCGCCCGTCAGCCGCGCTTGGCACGGTAAATGCGAAAGCCATTGCCTTCGGCCTTGATCGCGCACACGCCCAAGTGCTCTTCGATCAGCGGTTGATACTTCAGGAAACTATTAGCGACCAGCCGGAGTTCGCCGCCTTTTGCCAGGTGTTTTGCGGCTTTTCGCAGCAAGTTTTCCGTGGCGAAATAGTCGGTGTGCACCCCGACATGGAACGGCGGATTGCTCAGGATCGCGTTCAAACCCATTGGTGCGGCGTCGATTCCGTCACCGGTCAACACCTCGGCTTCCAGACCATTGGCTGCCAATGTCAGGCGGCTGCTGGCGGCGGCAAAGGCATCCACATCCAGCATCGTCACACTGTTGTGCGGGTAGCGACGTTTGACCGCAGCGCCCAATACGCCAGCGCCGCAGCCGAAGTCGAGCAAATGACCGCTGGGCAGTTTGTCCAGGTGTTCCAGCAACAGCTCGGTGCCGCGATCCAGGCGCCCGTGGCTGAATACGCCGGGCAGGCTCACCACCTTGAGCGGCCCTTCGGCCAGTGGCACCTCGAAGACTTGCGCCAGGCTTTCCAGCTCGACCGCTTGCGGGGCGTTGGCCACGGTGACTTGCCACAGCTGGCAATGCCGCGCGTTGTCGAGCTTGCGCGGCTTGCCGAACGGGATCATCTGCTTGGCGGCGCTTTCGATGCCGCCCTTTTTCTCGCCGACCAGAAACAGCTCGGCGCCGGGCAGGCGTGCGGCCACGGCGTTGAGCAGGTAATCGGTGAGGTCCTTGGACTTGGGCAGGAAGATCACTGCCGCATCGAACGAACGCTCAGGTACGTTCACGCCGAACTGGCTGCGCTCGGGGAAGCGTGCATCGAGTGCTGCCTGGTCGCCCGCATGCCAGCACCAGCCGTGGGCATTGGGCAGGCGCCCCAGCAGGTCGTCGGCAGGCAAACCGACCAGCAGCAGGTTGCCTTGAAAAAGTTCGGCCTGACGAAGCAGTACTTCACTGCGCGGATCCATAGTCTGCTCCTTGAAAAGGGGCGCAGTTTATCAACTGACGACGCGCAGCGGGGCACCGTTGAAAAAGCCTTGGGCGTTTTCCGCCAGTTGGCCAACGATGCGCTGCCGTGCTTCGCGACTGCCCCAGGCGTTGTGGGGCGTGACAATCAGCCGAGGAATATCGCCAGCCAGCAATGGGTTACCAGCTACTGGAGGTTCCACGCTCAGCACATCGGTCGCGGCGCCGCCCAGATGACCGCTGCGCAACGCATCGGCCAGGGCCTGTTCATTGATCAACCCACCGCGTGCCGTGTTGACCACAAACGCGCCGGGCTTGAGCAACGCCAGCTCGCGGGCGCCGATAAAGTTGCGGGTGTGGTCGTTGAGCGGGCAGTGCAGGGTCAGCGCGTCCACTTGCGTCAGCAATTCATCCAGCGGCATGCGGTCGGCGCGGGCAGGGCGCCCTGGGATGGCGCCCAACACAACGCGCATGCCGAAGGCTTCGGCCAGGCGCGCCACGGCGCTGCCCAATTCTCCATGGCCGAGCAAGCCGAGGGTTTTACCTTCAAGTTCGACGATAGGGTGATCCAGCAGGCAAAACTGCTTGGCCTGTTGCCATTTGCCCGCGCTGACGTCTCGTTGATAGTCCTTCAGGCGTGTCGCCAGGTTGAGCAGCAGCATGATCGTATGCTGCGCCACCGACGGCGTGCCATAGCCCTGGCAGTTGCTCACGGTGATGCCGTGACGGCGTGCCGCTTCCAGGTCGACGTTATTGGTACCCGTGGCCGATACCAGGATCAGTTTGAGCATGGGGCAGGCGGCCAAGGTTTCAGCGTTGAGCGCAATTTTGTTACTGATCGCAACTTCAGCGCCTTGCAGGCGTTCGACTACATTCTGCGGGGGTGTCTGTTCGTACAACTGCAGTTCGCCAAAGCAATTTCGCAGCTCGCTGAGGTCGAGGTCCCCGAGGTCCAGGGACGGGTGATCAAGGAAGACCGCGCGGCGATTGTTCGTCATCAACTGTACCTTTTGCGACAGGGTTCGAAGGCGTAATCTGCCGAGCCTATCAGATGAAATAATCAGTTACTTCATGGAGTGAGCATGTACGTTGCCGAGTTTTTGACCGTAGCCCTGATTCACTTATTGGCGGTGGCCAGCCCCGGCCCGGACTTCGCCGTGGTGGTGCGCGAGAGTGTGAGCCATGGCCGCCGCGCCGGGACTTGGACCGCACTGGGGGTCGGTTCGGCGATTTTTCTGCACGTGGGGTACTCGTTGCTCGGCATCGGCTTGATCGTGTCCCAGTCCATCGTGCTGTTCAACGCGCTGAAATGGGCCGCCGCGGCGTATCTGCTGTACATCGGTTTCAAGGCATTGCGCGCCCAGCCGGCCAAACCTGCCGCCGAAGGCGAATTACACCGCGAAGCGGGCGAGCGCACCCCGCGTGGCGCGTTTACCGCAGGTTTCGTGACCAATGGCTTGAACCCCAAGGCCACATTGTTCTTCCTCTCTCTGTTCACGGTGGTGATCAACCCGCATACGCCGCTAGCCATTCAAGCCGGTTATGGCGTGTACCTGGCGGTGGCGACGGCGCTGTGGTTTTGCCTGGTTGCCATGTTGTTCAGCCAGCAGCGCGTGCGCGCCGGGTTTGCGCGGATGGGGCATTGGTTTGATCGGACGATGGGCGCCGTGCTGATAGCCATTGGTGTGAAGCTGGCTTTTACCAGCATGAAGTAATCAAGTTTATTGAGTGATGTGGGAGGGGGCTTGCCCCCGATTGCGGAGTATCAGCTAATGAATACTTAGCTGAATGACCGCTATCGGGGGCAAGCCCCCTCCCACATTGGATCTTCTTCAGCTCTGGATGGTGGCGCAAAGCTAGCACTTACGCCGGTCTGCAAATCATTCCTTTGGCTGATTTGGCTGGCACATAAGCTCTCTAAAGTGCAGGTCTTCAAGCCAAGACCGTGCAGTCAGATAAGGGATTCGTATGTTGCAGACCCGTGTTATCCCGCCCGCCGAAGGCGCGTACCAATACCCGCTGTTGATCAAACGCCTGTTGATGTCCGGAACCCGTTACGAGAAGACCCGGGAAATCATCTACCGTGACAAGCTGCGTTATACCTACCCCACCCTGATCGAGCGCGTCGCCCGCCTGGCCAACGTGCTCACCGCCGCAGGGGTGAAGGCCGGTGATACGGTCGCGGTCATGGACTGGGACAGCCATCGCTACCTGGAATGCATGTTCGCCATTCCGATGATCGGTGCGGTGATCCACACCATCAACGTGCGCCTGTCGCCGGAGCAAATCCTCTACACCATGAACCACGCCGAGGACCGCTTTGTGCTGGTCAACAGCGAGTTCGTGGGGCTTTACCAAGCGATCGCCGGGCACCTTACTACCGTCGACAAGACCCTGCTGCTCACCGACGGAGACGCCAAGACCGCCGAATTACCGAACCTGGTGGGTGAGTACGAAACCCTGCTGGCCGCTGCCAGCCCGAAATACGACTTCCAGGACTTCGACGAAAACTCGGTAGCCACCACCTTCTACACCACCGGCACCACCGGTAATCCCAAGGGCGTGTATTTCACCCATCGCCAACTGGTACTGCACACCATCGGCGTGGCAACCATCATGGGGAGCGTCGACAGCGTGCGTCTGCTGGGCACCAACGACGTGTACATGCCGATCACGCCGATGTTCCATGTGCATGCCTGGGGCTTGCCGTATGTGGCGACCATGCTTGGGCTCAAACAGGTCTATCCCGGCCGCTACGACCCGGAATACCTGGTGGAGTTGTGGCGCAAGGAAAAGGTCACTTTCTCCCACTGTGTGCCGACCATCCTTCAAATGGTGCTTAACGCCAAGGCCGCCCAGGGCGTGGATTTTGGCGGTTGGAAGATCGTCATCGGCGGCAGTGCGTTGAATCGCTCGTTGTATGAAGCCTCCAAGGCCCGCGGTATTCAACTGACCGCCGCGTACGGCATGTCCGAGACCGGGCCGTTGGTGTCCTGTGCCCATCTCAACGAAGAGCTGATGGCCGGCAGCGAAGATGAGCGCACTACCTATCGCATCAAGGCTGGTGTACCCGGGCCCTTGGTGGAGGCGGCGATTGTCGATGCTGATGGCAACTTCCTGCCCGCCGACGGCGAGTCCCAAGGTGAACTGGTACTGCGCGCGCCGTGGCTCACCGAAGGGTATTTCAACGAGCCGCAGAAGGGCGCCGAGTTGTGGGCTGGCGGCTGGATGCACACTGGCGATGTGGCGACCCTCGACGCCTTTGGGGTGATCGACATCCGTGATCGCATCAAGGACGTGATCAAGACCGGCGGCGAGTGGATCTCCTCGCTGGCCCTCGAAGATCTGGTCAGCCGCCATCCTGCGGTACGCGAAGTAGCAGTGGTGGGCATCGCCGATCCGCAATGGGGCGAGCGCCCGTTTGCGCTGGTGGTGGTGCGTGATGGCCATGTGATAGGTGCGCGAGAGCTCAAGGAGCACCTCAAGCCTTTCGTCGAACTGGGTCACTTGAGCAAGTGGGCCATTCCAAGCCAAATCGCCGTTGTTACTGAAATTCCCAAGACTAGTGTAGGAAAACTCGACAAAAAACGTATCCGTATCGACATCATCGAGTGGCAGGCCAACAACAGTACGTTCCTGTCGACCCTCTGACGCCCTTCGCCGCGCCCGTTCGGGCGCGGCAATGCTCTATCTCAAGCCTTCACTTGTGATTTATCGATTTTCAGCCATCCTTGCCGCGCCGATCTTCATCGGTGTGGCGAAAGGGTTGTGGCAGACGGGTTGGTGATGCAAATCACACTTTAGAGGGATCAAGCGCTACCCCCTGCTGGCTATAGTCCCTTCCAGAGTATTTCGCGGATGTTGCGCTTCGGGCCATGGGGGCTCGGCTGCCATTCGGCATTGGGATCGTTGTATTCCGGCTGATACATGCATCTGTAAGAAAGAACTCACTGCCATAACAATAATGCACATGGAGTAGCGTCGATGACCTCAGTAAACCAGTTCTGGCGCCGGGCAAGACTGCCTCTGGCCGTCAGTCTCGCTTCTACGCTCGCCGGGCCCGCATTCGGCGTCAGTTTCAACGTGGGTGAAATCGAGGGGAGTTTTGACTCATCCCTGTCGGTGGGTGCCAGTTGGAGCACTTCCAAGGCCAATCGCGACTTGATCGGCGTCAACAACGGTGGCAAAGGTTTGTCACAGACGTCGGATGACGGCCACTTGAACTTCAAGCGCGGGGAAACCTTCTCGAAGATCTTCAAGGGCATTCATGACCTGGAACTGAAGTACGGCGATACCGGTGTGTTCGTACGTGGCAAGTACTGGTACGACTTCGAACTCAAGGACGAAAACCGCGAGTTCAAGGACATCAGCGACAAAGGCCGGCCCATGGGCGCGCGCTCGTCCGGTGGGCAGATTCTCGACGCCTTCATCTACCACAACTACTCGATTGCCGATGAGCCGGGTTCCGTGCGGCTGGGTAAGCAAGTTGTGAGCTGGGGCGAGAGTACCTTCATTGGTGGTGGTATCAACGCCATCAACCCGATTGACGTGGCTG
>NZ_JBOICG010000105.1:0-1808 GCF_050739995.1 Pseudomonas sp.
AGCGCGGCCCGATCAGTGCGTTGAAAATCATCTTTGCCTTGCTCGCGGCCGTGCTGTTCATCCTCACCCTGACCGCCGGCAACCCATGGCTGGCCCTGGCCACCGTACTGGTGTGGGGCGCGGTCGCCTTCGGCAACGTGCCGGGCCTGCAGGTGTACGTGGTGCACCAGGCCGAACATCACACCCCGCAAGCGGTGGACGTGGCCTCGGGCTTGAACATCGCCGCCTTCAACCTGGGGATCGCCGGTGGCGCCTGGGCCGGTGGTTTGATCGTGGCACATATGGGGCTGATCCATACCGCGTGGATTGGCGGCCTGGTGGTGTTGGTGGCCTTGGCGCTGACCGCCTGGAGCGGGCGCCTTGATCGTCTCGGGCCGGTGTATGCCCAGGGCTCGACACGGGTTGTTGCCGGACACTAGATCCACAACCTACCTATCCGAAGTGGGGGCAAGCTCGATCTATTTTATTGTGCCGCTGTTGATCGCCTTGATGATGCACCTGGCAGGTGAAGCCAAGGCGCTGCGAGTGAAGAAGACAACGGCCTGATCGCTTTACGGGGATTGCCTGTTTATCCTGCACCCTATCGCCCTGGGCGCCCGCTTGGATAGCGCGCCCCTCCACTTCTCACGAGGCACCACCATGGCCAAGCAAGCGCTGATCCTGATCGACATCCAGAACGATTATTTCCCTGAAGGCAAGTGGCCGCTGGAGGGCGTGGAAGCAGCGGCGAACAAGGCTGCGCAAGTGTTGCAGGCGTTTCGTCAGGTGGGGAATGCGGTGATTCATGTGCGCCATGAGTTCACGTCCGAGGATGCACCCTTCTTCACGCCAGGTTCCGAGGGTGCTCATCTGCATCCGAAGGTGCTGAACCAAGGCAATGAGCCGGTGGTGCTTAAACATTTCGTGAATGCCTTTCGCGGGACCGAGCTGCGAGCGTTGCTCGAACAGCGCAGCATTACCGACGTAGTGGTGCTCGGCAGCATGAGCCATATGTGCATCGATGGCGTAGTGCGGGCAGCGGCGGACCTGGGCTACAAGGTCACGGTGATTCATGACGCGTGTGCGACACGGGATCTGGAGTTCAATGGGCAGGTGATTCCAGCCGCTCAGGCCCATGGGGCGTTTATGGCGGCCCTGGGGTTTGCGTATGCGGATGTGCTGTCGACGGATGAATACTTGAAGGCGCAAGCGGCGGCGGTATGACCGCCGCCTGTTTGACCTTAGCGAGTCGCAATGATGAACAGGCGTGGGAATGGCAGCAATACGGTGCCATCCGTCAGGGCTGGGTAAGCCTGGGCAATGCGCGCCTGATACTCCCGTAGGAATTCGGCTTTTTCGCTATCGGTCAACGGTGCGAGAAATGGCCGCAGCGCCGAACCCTTGAACCACTCCACCACCGCCCCATGATCCGCCAGTGGGTGCTGGTAGGTGGTGTGCCACACATCGACGGTACTGCAATGTTGGCTCAACAGCTCGAAGTAGTAGCTGGCGGTATGCCGCTCATTGTGTTTGACCGCTCCGATCTTGGCAGCCCAAGGGCCGTCAGTCGCCACTTCGCGAGCAAGCCGGTGGGCGGGCTCATCAAGATTGTCTGGGGTTTGCACCGCCAACGTGCCACCTGCGGTCAGTTGATTCACCAAGTGTGGATAGAGCGCGGCGTGGTTCGGCAGCCATTGCAGGGAGGCGTTGGCCAGAATCACATCGAAGGGTTGCGCGGGATTCCAGGCACCGATATCAGCCAATTCAAAGCTCAAGGTCGGTAGGCGTTTACGGGCATCGACCAACATGTCGTCGGAGCTGTCCATGCC
>NZ_JBOICG010000106.1:0-7400 GCF_050739995.1 Pseudomonas sp.
GTCCTTAACCACGTGGCTGACGTCCAGGTTCAGCGTCGGGGTGTAGTTGGTGTTGCCGCTCTTGTCACCGAACAGCACGTTTTGTGTGGTATCGGCCACCGAGCTGCCGGTGGTGTTCTTGCCGCTGACGGTGTAACTGTCACTGGTTTTTGGCCAGACCTTGTCCTTGAAGCTGGACAGGCGCGAGCCCACGGCGTCTTTCTTGTCCGCGAGGTAGGCCTTGGCCTGGTCCACGCGAGTGCCGAAGGCGCCACGAGGCTCTGGGTTGACGTCATAGCTGCCGCTGCGCGTGAATTTTTCCCCCAGGCGTTCCTTGGCGTTGACGACGCTGTCGACCACCGTGTCCTTGGCTGAGGCCAGGTGCCCAGTGCCCTTGTCGACGGCGTTTTCCAGTTTTTCGCGGTGTTTGTCGAACGCGCCTTCGGCCTTGGCTTGCACCTTGTCCTTGAGCGGGCCAGTGGTCTTGGCCAACTTGTTGACCACCCCGGGCTGGTTCTTCTCGACATCCAGCTTGGCATCGACGTTGACCTGGGTACTGCTGACGTGATCCTTGCGGCTCTCGACCAGCAAATCGCCGCCCACCTTGCCGCTGACCTGGTTGGCTTCGATGCGTGCGCCGGCCAGATGGGTATCGCCGGCACTGTTGATCACCACACTGTCGGCCTTGATCAGGCTGTCGTTTTGCGTGGTGCCTTGCAGGTGATCCACATCGACCTTGGCTCGGGCGTTGATGCCGAACTGGGTCTTGGGTGTGTCGTGTTCACCGGCGTCGGCCAGGGTGGTCTTGCCACCACTGCCGCCCGCGCCCAGGGTCACGCCCCAACTGTTGTGAGCCTGAGTGGTTTGCGCGGACTCTTGCAGGATGCCGCCGTTGTGCGCGTCGAGATTGACGTTGGCAGCCGTGACCTGCGTGCCTTGCAAGTGAATGGCATCCGCGCTGCTTGCCGCGCTGGTGAGGCTCACGTTGCCGTTGCTGTGCAACTGTCCGACGGTCACGCCCGTATCGTTCTCGGACACTTTGCCGATGTTGAAGTTGGCGCTCAGGCTGCCGGTCTTGCCGCTGCTTTCGGCGCTGCTGGTCTTGCCGGCGCCGACGGTCAGGCCGCCGCCCAGGTTGCTGCCAGTGCTCAGGTGAGTATTTGTGGCTGCTTGCAGGTCCAGCTTGCCGCCGGCATTGAGGCTGATGTCACCGGTTTTGTCGGTGCTGCTACCGATCCGGGTACCTTGCAGGGTCATGTCGCCGCCGCTGCTGAGTTGAATCGGACCGTTGCCCTGAATCGTCGCCACCCGGGCTTGGCTGTCCTGAGTGTCGAGCTGCTTATGGTCCAGTTGCACACCGGCGCCGAGGTTGACGTTTGTACCGCTGGTGCCTGGCGCCGTACCGACCGTCAACGAACCATTGCCGCGCAGGCTGTTGCTGGTTGTGCTCTGGGTGTCGTTGGCTTGATTCAGGGCCAACTCACCGCCCGCCTTGAGGTTGGCGCCCGCCTGACCGCCATTGAACTGGCTACCGTCATAACGCGCGTCGCCCTTGGCCGTGATGTTCACGCCTTGGCTTGCGACGTAGCTGCCCACCACCGCCGTGCTGCTGGATTCGCGCACATCACTGCTGCCACCGCTACCGCTGCCGCGCACATTCAGGTCTTCGCCGGTGGTGGTGTAGATGCGCACACCCACCTTGGCATCCACGCCTTGCTCGCTACTGCTGTGGGTATTGGCCGCCGCCGTGGCGACATGCTCATCAGCGTTGATCTTCAGCGCGCCACCGGTGGCCTGGTATTGCGTCCCTTCATCCTGCAACTTGCCCGTGACATTCACCTGTACCGTACCGCCACTGAACTGGCTGACGACTGCGGCGCTGTCCTGCTGGGTGCGGGTCTTGTTGGTATGGCCCACTTCCACGTCCAAGCCGACGTTGGGTTGCTCGAACGCATCGAGCAGACCGGGCTGATGGAATTTGGCCTGGGCCACACCTTCGACGGCTTTTTCGATGGGACGGGTGACGCCTTTGTATTCGACATTGGCGCCGATGTCGGCGGTCCAGCCATTCTCTTTGTGAGTGCTGGTTTCGCTGTTATGCGCCGCTTGGTTATCGACAGCTGCGGCATTGACCTGCAACTCGGTACCGGCCTTGACCTGTGCACCTTGGCTGGTGAGGGTGTTGCCGGCGTTGATGGTCAGCTTGCCGCTCGCTGCGACGTTGCTGGTTTGCGCCGTGGTCTTGTCGCTGCTGTCGTGGCTGCTTTGATGGCTGAACTGCGCGCCGCTGCCGGCCTTGTCCAGGCCACCGGTGTAGTACACGCCGCCGCCGGTGGTGGTCTGCTCGGTATCGTTGTGAGTGCTGTCGTGGGCGGCCAGCAGTTCGACATTTTTGCCGTTCAAGGTTGCATCGCCTTGTGTGGCCTTGAGATTGGAACCCTTGATGCTCACATCACCCTCGGCCGTGACGGCCACGCTGGCGCCGCTGAGGCTGGAGGCCTGTTGCCGGGTGGTGTCGGTCTTGCGGGTGTGCTGCTGGTCTTCATAACGGATACCGGCCCGGTACTGGCGGCTGCCATCGGCGGTTTCCTTGGCGTAACCGTCGAACCCGCGAGTGTGGGTGCTGGTGGTGTCGTGGGCGGTGTTTTCAGCCGACGCGACCTTGATATCACCCTTGGCTTCGGCCTGCAGTTCACCGGCGGCAGAGACGGTTGAGCCGCTGACTTCGATGTCTTTGGCACTGTGTAGCTTCAGGTTGCTGTCCGAGCGCAGGTTGCTGGCGACGACGGTGCTGTCCTTGAGGTTCTTGCGGCTTTCATCCTTGGAGATGCCGAAGAATTTGCTGTCGTTGCTGTAGCGGTTGTCGTGGGACGTGTCTTGTACACCGTCGATCACCAGCGAACCTTTGTCGCTGATGACGCTGGCCTGTTTGCCGCCGCGCGCCTGGCTGCCGCTGATGCGCACGTCGTCCGCCTTGACGATCAGCTTGCCGTCGGCATTCACCTTGCTGCCGGTGTTCAAGGTCTTGCCTTGGTTGCCATCGCCGTTCTTGCCAAAGAAGCTGCCGCCGACCAGGTCGCCGGAGTAGGCGTTGTCACTGCTGCTCTGGGTGCGGCTGGCACTGGTGATGTCCACGTGGCGGGCAGCCAATTGAATATCGCCTGGGGTTTTCAGCTCGGCGCCTTGCAGTTGCAGGGTCTGTTGGCTGGTCAGTTCAAGCGCCTTGCCGGCCTTGAGGCTGCTGGTGATGTTGCGCTGTTCGCTGCTGGATTTGTCCCAGTTGGCCTTCCACAGATGTTTGCGATGGTTGCCCTGATCACGGGTTTCGTGGGTTTCGGTGGCGGCACTCAGTTGCAGATCGGCGCCGCTGTTGATGTGTAAATCAGCCCCCGCGTTTACGTGGCTGGCATTGATTTCGGTCTTGGCGCCGGAAGACAACGCGGCGTTCTGTTGCGCGACGACGTTGTTGCCGTGCTGGCGCGAGTCCTTATCGGTGGTGGTGCGGTCGTAGGTTTCGTAGGTGAAGAGGAAGTTGCTGTTGTTCCACTGTTCGCGCTTCTCCTGGAGCTTGCGGCTTTCCAGGCTGCTGAGGGTCAGGTTGCGCCCGGCGTCGAGTTTGACGTTGCGCCCGCCGACATCGGTGGCCGCCAGGTTCAAGTCCCTGGCTCCGTGCAAGTCCACATCGCCCTGGCGGCTCTGCACGCCGGCGCGGGTGGCGTCGAGGCTGTTGGCGTGGACCAGGCCGCTGACATCGAGGTCGCCCGCCGAGCTGATCTTCACGCCGTCGCGGCCTTCCACTTGCACGGCGCCCACGCGCACACCCGCGCCTTCGGCGGTGCTGATGATGTTGATGCGCCCCGCCTGCATCGCGCCGAACAGGCTGGCGTCGATGCGCTGGTCCTGCGCTTTGCCGGCCGGGTCCACTTGGCGCACTTGCCCGCTGGCGAAGTCGACTTGGTTGCGGCCGACGGTGAGGTTCAATTGATCTCGAGCGCTGAGGCGACCGTCGCTGTCGATGCGCGGCGCGATCAGGTTGATGGAGCCCTCGCGGTTTTGCAGGCCCTGACCTTGTACCGTCAGTTGGCCGTGGGCGTCGCGGGTGCTCAAGGCTTGCAGCTTGCCGTCTTGGAACTCAGGGCGACCCACCACCAGGTTGGCATTCGGCGTGTTGATGAAACTGCCGCCATTCACGGAAATGCCGTTAGGGTTGGCCAGCACGTAATCGGCGGCCCGGCCGAAAATCTCCTGGGCGCCGTTCAGGGTCGAGGCGTTGCGACTGATCACTTCGTTGAGGATCACACTCGCGGCCTGGCCCTGGAACTGTGGGTTGGCCGCCAGTTGACCGGCGAGTTGGGATTGGCCGGCTTGCAAGGCGTTGTTCAACACCAGGCCCTGGCGGTCGACGTTGTAGTCCAGGAACTGGTTATGGGACAGGCCACCGGCATTCGGCGCGACGATGTTGACGATCGGCACGCCGCCCTGGTTTTGCAGCTGCGGGATGCCGCCAGGGCCTTCGGCAACGATCACGCCACCGGCCAATACCAGTTGGGGCAGCAGGAATAGGCTGGCGATGGCCCAGCGCAGTTTGCCCTGGGGAGAAAGGTGAAACGCGTGTGTGTCATTTGGCATAAATAATTTCGCTCTGTGTTGGCTGATCCGCGACGTGCGTTGTTCGTTGCAACGCTGCTGTGGTGGTCAGGTACGGCGGTTGTTTCAGGCTAATCTCGGCTTAAATCTGCAGGCTCAGGCGTGTCAGCCAGACATCCGGCTCCTGGCCAAAACCTGCGGGGGTGTTGAGGCTGTGTTGGTAATCGAAATCGAGCTGCACGTTTTTCCAGCTCAGGTTGAGCCCGGCACTGGCACCGCTCAGGCGTTGGCCCTGGGCGCCGTGTTCGCGCTTGACCCAGCCGTTGTCCAGGCCCAGGCGCGGGGTGACTTTCACTGGCAGGTCACTGTTGAGTGGCAGGCGCAGGGTGTTGCGCCACACCGTGCCGATGGCACCGGACGCACTGTTTTCGCGATAGCCGCGCACCGCGGAATCGTCGGTGCCCAGCAGTTGTTCGATGGCGGGTAACGCATCCGGGCTGTATTGCACGGATAACTGGCTCTGCCACTGCCACGGCTGCCCGGCCCATTGGCCGTTGCGCCATTGGGTCAGGTTGGCGCGGTATTTGTGGAATTGCGCCTGGGGCAGGTTTTTCTGCGTCTGGTCAGCATCGCGATCGGCGCCGAACCAGGTCAGGCCCTGGGCGTAATTGACGTCGAGATTCCACACCGCACTGTTGAGCCAGAACAGGTTCACGCCGGCCTCGGCCACCGTCAGCGTCGGGCTCTGGATTCCCAGGTGGGCCTTTTGCAGGTAGCTGTCGACGTCCTTGTAGGCCAGTTGCAGGTTGGCGCTGAGTTGATGACCCTGGTCGCGCCACAACACGCGGTCGCTGCGCAGGCTGACCTGATCGGTGCGGCCGCTGTTATACAGCGTGGTATTACTGAGCTTGAACGGCGAGCGGTACTCGGCGTGGCTGGCGAACAGGCTGTAGGTCCAGTACCCGTAAGGGATCGAATAAAACAGACTGTGGCTGCGGCTGTAGCGCGGGCCATGGTTGAGGGTGTCGCTGAAGCTCAGGTTGAGCGAATCGTTGAGCTCCAGCGGGCTGTCCAGGCTCAGGCTGATGGCATTGCGATCACGTCCGGTGCCGGCGCTGCCGAGGTTGTCCACCCCAAGCCCGAGCGCCCAGCGCGAGGCCGTGCTGCGCGAGCGCAGGATGATGCGCGAGGCGCCGGGCTCACTGCCTGGGGCGATGTCGGCGGTCAGATCGACCGAACGCAGGCGGTTGAGCTGGTCCAGGCCTTGTTCCAGGTCACGCAGGTTCAGCGGTTTGCCAAGCATGCCGGGGAACGCACCACCCAACGACACCGGCAAACTCTGGTCGGCCAGTTCGATCGCTTCGAGGTAGCCTTCCTCGACGTGAATATCCAGCGGGTGGCCGGTTGCCGGCGTACTGATCAGGTACGGGCGGCTGGCGATGTAACCCGCGTCGACGTACAGGCGGGTGATCTCGGCCAACAAGCGGTTGATCTGGGTGACGCCCATGCACGGGGCCACGTAGGGCTCGATGCGTTTGTTCAACTGCGCCTTGTTGAACAGGGTGACTCCGGCCAGGCGCGTACCGCTCAAGGGCCAGCAGCGTTCATCTTTGGCAATGTCTTGGGGCAACGTGGGGGTGGCCGGTGGTGTGCCGAAACTACCTCGTTGCAACTGGCGCTGGCGTTGTTCCAGTTGCAATTGTTGCAGGTCGCGCTGCTGTTGCTGCTGCAAGCGCAGGGCTTCCTGGCCGGGTTGCGGGCCATCGGCGGCAGTCGCCTGCAGCGCGCAGAGGCAGAGCAGGGCGGCGCCCAGCAATGGGATGTAATAGGGGCGTTCGATTGAGGGCTGACTTGGCACTCGACATCCTTAACGTAGAAATACACACGATCGGTGCCCCAGAGCCAAAACCATGAACCCAGGGGACGTGCCACACTTGAGCCATCATTAAACGGTTTGTTACATCGGCTGTAGGATTTATTACATAAAACGTGAGGAATGCCGCGTTATTCAGCAAATAAATGCGCGTTTTTGGTGCGGTAAGGGTTGATTTGAGTCTGGAGGGCTCGATTTTTCGGGCTTGACGGACAAAAAAGGGGGCGGGACGGTTTTTGATTGTTGCACCGGAATAGCTTAATTGCTGTGTTTATAGATTGTGAATAACGAAACGCTTAAGGCGATTTGGCATGGCTCTTTGCCGGCAATGTTGACTTCAGTGCTGTCAATCGCGGTATGTCTTGGTTAGATTGAAGACCAATCAGCTTTTAAGACAGGGACTGTCATGACTACGCTAACGCCGATCATCGCGACCAATCCCCTCATTCTTCGTGCTGCCACCACCGCGCCGACGGCGGCACTGGTGAACACGGTCGATGTCTCGCCAACTCGGCCATCGTCAGTGGTCAGTCTCGGCAATCCGGTTGCAGAGGCAGTCGATATCTACTCCAAAGACGGGCAACTGCCTGGTCGGGAAAACGTGCGAGCCTGGGAAAATAACCAGCAGGACGCAATCACCCAAGCGATCAACAACCGTTTTAACTCGATCTCCACAGCCAGTCGCTACAGCGGCCTGGGAGCCGCCTTGGTGGATCAGTTCACGAAGAGCGGCGGTGCGGGCATTTCCCAGTCCGTGCTCAACACTTCCGCTGACCGTGCTGGCGACACCGGCGCAATCAAGGCCGATCAGGCTGCGTTGCACACTAAGGCCGACAACCAGGTCAGCCTCAGCATCAAGACCGCCAGTGGCAAGACGGTGACTTTCAGCCTGTCTAGCCAGAAGGACGGCCTGGGCGTACAGGCGACGGTCGAAGGCGGGGATTTGAGCGCGGATGAGCTC
>NZ_JBOICG010000107.1:0-1997 GCF_050739995.1 Pseudomonas sp.
GGTCGTATTCATAGCTGATGGACACCGGAGTCAGGTTCAGCGACTGAATGACTTCGGCGAACGGCTCGTCCTTGCGGCTGACGTGGAACATCTTGAGGATCGCCGACTCGGTGCGGTCATCTCCATCCTTGGCACGGCCTTCGGCCTGGGCGATCCAGATTGATTGGCCGTCATTGCGAATCGAATGGTTGATGTAGGCCGACAGCAGTTGGTAGGCCGCCATCTTTTCCTTTCGCCCGGTAATCGAGCGGTGCACGATAAAACTCTTGTTCAGGCGCATCAGGTCGCTGACAAACGGCTTTTGCAGCAGGTTATCGCCGATGGCGATGCGGGGTGTCGGCAGCCCGGCGTGGTACACGGCATAATTGACGAACGCCGGGTCCATCACGATGTCGCGGTGGTTGGCCAGGAACAGGTAGGCGGTGCCCGACTTGAGCTGTTCGACGCCGGTATATGTCACGCCGTCGGTCGCGCGATCAATGGTGTGGTCGACGTAATACTCGACTTTGTCCTGTAGCGTCGCCACGGTGGTGACGCCGGCAAACTCACGGCGCAACTTGCGGGCGATCATCGGCTTGAGCAACCAGCCCAGGGCGCCGGCAAAGCGCGGGAAGCGGAAGTGGGTCAGGATGTCCAGAAAGGCCTTGTCACTGAACAGACGCGCCAGCACTGCCGGGACTTCGCTGTCGTTGTAAGGTCGGATGGTATCGAATTCGCCCATCATGCTCTCTTGTTAGAAACGGCTAGGGTAAGTAAAGGAAATATCAGGGTGCGGCCGTAATATTGGCTCAGCCGTGAATAGCCCTGTAAATAGACCGGCGATTATACGCACAAGTCACCTGGGAGACCGCGATGCTGGAAACTGCGAAGTACGATTGTCCTTATTGTGGTGAAGAGGTCGAGACCACCGTGGATTTGTCTGGTGGCGATCAGACGTACATCGAAGACTGCCAGGTGTGTTGCCGGCCGATCATTTTCAGCCTGCAGGTCCATGGTGACGAGTGGATGTTGGAAACCCGCAGCGAAAACGAATAACAGGTACACCCATGCAGCGAATCTACGAACCGGAAAACCTGATGGAAGGCGAGTTACTGCAACAAATGCTCGCCAGCGAAGGTGTCGAGGCGCACCTGGTGGGGCGCCACTTGCTGGGTGGCACGGGTGAATTGCCGATTTTCGGACTGTTGGGCCTGGAAGTGGACAACGACCAGGCTGCCTACGCCCGTGAGCTGATTACTGCCTACATCGGTGCACAGCCCCTGCCTGGCGATGAACCCGACAACTTCCCCGATGTGCTGGTCTGTTAGGCTGTCGGTCGGTTTACCCCCAAGAGTCGTGTTACCCCATGTGTGGACGTTATGCCCTGTTTCGCTGGAACCCTACCTTTGCTGCATTGCCGGGTTTTCCCGCCGATCAGCAGGCCCAGTGGAATATCTCCCCGAATGATTCGGTGCTGATCCAGCGCTTGAGCGAAGGCCAGCGCACCCTGGCGCGTGCCCGTTGGGGCCTCACGCCACCCTGGCTGACCGATCTGTCCCGCACGCCGGCCCACGCCCGCGCCGAAACCCTGGCCGAACAACCGATGTTTCGCGAGGCCTTCCGCCAGCGCCGCTGCCTGTTGCCAGCCAACGGGTTTTACGAATGGCGCGGCACCCAGCGCAAGCGCCCGTATTGGCTCACGCCGGGGGAAGGTTCCACGTTGTTTTTTGCGGCTATCTGGGAAGAGTACCCCGTGCAGGAGCAGGTATGGCTGAGTACGGCAGTGATCACCCAGGCCGCGCAAAATCAACGGCGGCCGTTGATTCTGGATGCAGCGGGGCAGGAAGCCTGGCTCAATCCCGCAACGCCCTTGCATGTGCTGCAAGGCTTGCTGGCCAGTGAGCCCACCGCGTTGCGCGAGCGAGTCTTGGCCAATATGGTCAACGATCCCAAACTCAATGGACCGGAGTGCCTGACCCCGGCCTAGCGGTTGGACTCACCGGCCTCATCGGGGGCAA
>NZ_JBOICG010000108.1:0-12249 GCF_050739995.1 Pseudomonas sp.
ACAGCAGCACCGATGCACCGATCACGGCGGCAGGCGTATTGCCTTCGCCGAAGATCGGGAAGAAGTAACCGAGGGTGCTGAACAGCAAGACGAAATAGCCGACGTTACCCAGCCAGGCACTGATCCAGTAACCCCAGGCGGAGGAGAAACCCATGTAGTCGCCGAAACCGGCCTTGGCGTAGGCGTAGACACCACCGTCGAGGTTGGGCTTGCGGTTGGCGAGGGTCTGGAACACGAAAGCGAGGGTCAGCATGCCGATGGCAGTGATGAACCAGCCGATCAAAACAGCGCCTACATCGGCACTGGCAGCCATGTTTTGGGGTAAGGAAAAGATCCCCCCACCAATCATCGAGCCCACGACAAGTGCAACCAACGCGCCGAGTCGAAGTTTTCCGGGAGTTTCAGACATTGCATGACTCCAATGCAGGAGAAGAGAGACCACAGAATAATTCCGTGCGCTAATCAAACAGCTGACTCAGATCACTTCATTGGCACATTCCATTGTGAATTAATGACTTAGGGTGGGAGTTCGTGGGCGATGGAAATCCTCGAAGAGGCGCTTTTTAGAGCGCTCTCTCCCTTGTGGTTAATCAATTGGTCAGGGGCATGGACGTTTGAAGCTAGACCGTATTTTCGAATGTGCAAACTTTTTGAACGATGTTTGAGGAGGTGCTCAAGATTGCAGTATTTAAATTCTAAATAAGCCTAAACTTTATTAAATGACATGCCATTACGTTATGAGCGTATGGGTTTTATCGCCATCTCTAATAAACGCTACACTCGCTGAGTTAATTAGCTGAGTGCGCAGTTGTCAGCTCAAGTTGTTGTTCATTCAGGAGTGTTCATGTCCCAACCGGCGCAGAAACTGCGACTCAGTGCCCTGATTGCCTTGGTGGTGGGCTCGATGATTGGTGGTGGGATCTTCTCCCTGCCACAGAACATGGCCGCCCGCGCCGAGGTGGGGGCTGTGTTGATCGGTTGGGCCATCACTGCGGTCGGCATGCTGACCCTCGCTTTTGTGTTCCAGACCCTCGCCAACCGCAAGCCCGAACTGGATTCCGGGGTGTATGCCTATGCCAAGGCCGGGTTCGGCGACTACATGGGGTTTTCGTCAGCGTGGGGTTACTGGATCAGTGCGTGGATGGGCAATGTCGGTTATTTCGTGTTGCTGTTCAGTACCCTCGGCTACTTTTTTCCGGTGTTCGGCCAGGGCAATACGCCGGTCGCCATCGGCTGCGCGTCGTTGCTGCTGTGGGCGGTACATTTTTTGGTGATGCGCGGAATCAAGGAGGCGGCGTTCATCAACCAGATCACCACGGTGGCGAAGATTGTGCCGCTGTTGATGTTTATCGTGATCGCCGCCGTGGCGTTCAAGGCGGATGTTTTCACCCGCGACATCTGGGGCCTGGGCAACCCGCGGATCGGCAGCGTGGTGGATCAGGTGCGCCATATGATGCTGGTCACGGTGTTCGTGTTTATCGGCATCGAAGGCGCCAGCGTGTACTCGGCGCGGGCCGAGAGACGCGCGGATGTGGGGCGGGCCACGGTGATTGGCTTTCTCGGCGTGCTGGCGCTGCTGGTGCTGGTGAATGTGTTGTCCCTGGGCATCATGAGCCAGCCGGAGTTGGCGCAACTGCAGAACCCGTCTCTGGCGGGCGTGCTGGAGCATATCGTCGGGCCGTGGGGCGCGATGGCGATCAGCATCGGGCTCGCGGTGTCATTGCTGGGGGCTTTGCTGTCGTGGGCGTTGCTCTGCGCCGAGATCCTTTACGCCACAGCCCAGGACAAGACCATGCCCGCCTTCCTGAAAAAGGAAAACGCCAACCAGGTGCCGGTCAACGCCCTGTGGCTCACCAACGTGATGATTCAGGTGTTCCTGGTGATTACGCTGTTTTCCCAAAGCACCTACACCACGCTGATCTACCTCGCGTCTTCGATGATTCTGGTGCCGTACCTGTGGTCAGCGGCCTATGCCGTGCTACTGAGCGGACGCGGTGAAACCTATGAAGGCGCCCAACGCCGCCGCATGCAGGACTTACTGGTGGGGGTGATCGCTCTCAGCTATGCCATCTGGCTGCTCTACGCCGGGGGGCTGAAATACCTGCTGCTGTCGGCATTGCTATACGCGCCGGGAGTGATTCTGTTCGCCTTGGCCAAGCGCGAGCAGGGTCGTCCCTTGTTTACCCTGATGGAAAAAGGCATTTTCAGCGGCGTGATCGCCGGCGCAGGGTTGGCGGCGTACGGGTTGTACAGCGGGGTGTTGTCGTTGTGAGACTGGCGTATCAGCCGCCCTATGACTGGGCGGCGATGGTGGATTTTCTGGCGATGCGCGCGATTACCGGATTGGAGACGGTAGTCGACGGCATTTATCGGCGCAGCATCAGTGTCGGCGGGCAGCAGGGCTGGATCAGTGTGGCGCCGGGTGCGGGTGATTGGCTGGAGGTCGACGTGGCGTTGCCTGACGCGCAGGCGTTCCCCGAGATCGAGAGGCGCTTGAGGAAGATGTTTGACCTGGATGCCCAGCCCGAGTTGATCCGCGCGCAACTGGCCGTCGACCCGTTGATGGCCACACTGCTTGCCGCACGCCCTGGCCTTCGTGTTCCGGGCACTTGGGATGGGGTGGAACTGGCGATTCGTGCGGTGTTGGGGCAGCAGATTACGGTGGTTGCGGCGATTCGCTTGGCAGGCAAGTTGGTGGCGCAATACGGTCAGCCAGTGGAAACGCCCCATGCGGGTATCACACACATTTTTCCCACGGCCCAAGTCCTGGCGAAGGCAGACCTGGCGACCTTGGGCATGCCCAAGGCACGGGGGCGTACCTTGTCGGGGGTGGCCCAGGCCTTGCTGGATGATCCCGATGTGTTCGAGCCCAAGGCCAGCCTCCCGGAAGGCGTGGCGCGGCTGGTGGCTCTGCCGGGGATTGGTGACTGGACCGCGCACTACATCGCCATGCGCCAGATGCGCGAGGCGGATGCGTTTGCGTCGGGCGATATCGGATTGATCAATGCGCTGGCGGCGCTGGAGGGTGGGCCGGTTTCGGCGCGGCAGTTGTTGGCGCGCGCTGAGGCTTGGCGGCCGTTGCGGGCTTATGCGGCGCAGCATTTATGGACATCACTGAGCCGAGGGGATTGAGGGTGCTTGTACTGGCCTCATCGGGGGCAAGTCCCCTCCCACACTTGAATGTGCTCACCAATCAAAATGTGGGAGGGGGCTTGCCCCCGATAGCGGTCCTCAGATCACCACTGCGGTCGGTGTGAACCCAATTCACCTGCCGGCAAATCCCACTGCAATGGCGTCCCACTGATGGACAGCGGCGCCAGTAGGCGATGCGCAGGGCCCCAGGCCGTCTGCTCCACCACCAAGCCTTGATCGTTCGGTGCCTCAGCGCGAAGTGCCGGCTGTTTCGGCACTTGCCCAGCCTCCACCAACAACTTCGCCGTGCGCGCCAACGACAACCGCGTCGAACCGCCACGCCCGGTTTTCAGGCGCTCACTCAACGCCTGAATCGCACTGGCCGCCAGCAAATACCCGGTGGCGTGATCCAGCGCCTGCAACGGCAGCGGCACCGGTTTATTCGCCTGTTGCCAAGCCATGCCCGCATCGGCAATCCCACTGCTCATCTGCACCAGGCTGTCGAAACCACGACGGTTGCGCCACGGCCCGCTCCACCCGTAAGCGTTGAGGCTGGCGTCGATCAGGCCGGGAGCCAGCCGTTGCAGTTCGTCGGCGCTGTAGCCCAATTGCTCCAGGGCGTCGGCGCGGTAGCCGTGGAACAGGATGTCGGCGTCCTTGAGCAGGCTTTCGAAAAGCTGTCGGCCCTCGGTGCTTTTCAGGTCAAGACGGGCGCAGCGTTTGCCCAGGGTCATTTCCGGCACCACGCCGGGTTCGTTCCAGCTGGGTGAGTCGATGCGCAGCACGTCGGCACCGAGTCCCGCCAGGAAGCGGCTGGCTGCGGGACCGGCCAATACGCGGGTGAGGTCCAGCACCTTGACGCCGGCCAAGGGGCGCGCGACCGAGCCGAACCAGGGTTTATCGCTGAGGGTGTCGAAGGTTCGTCGCTGCACCAATGCCTCGGCATTCACCGCTCGCCCTTGAGGGTGGGTTTGCCAGGCTTGCCAGGAGCGCATCTGTGCGGCGCAACCGCCGGCGTCGACAATCGCCTGTTCCAGCTCGGCGGCGTTCCATGCAGTTACTTTGCTGGCCATGTCGGCACGGTCGGCGACTTTGCCCAACACCCGCTCGGCGGCTGCACGATGATGAGGCGCATTGGTGTGCAGCCGAATCCAGCCATCGGCACTGGCATAGTCGCCTGCCACCGGGTCCCACAGCGGCGGCACTTGCCAGCCCACCGGGCGAATCGAAGACGAGAACCAGAAGGATGCCAGGCGCCGGTCCACCGTGACACTGGGCAAGCGCCCGGTCTGTTGTTGGATAAGTTGCGCGACGGCCTGGCCGGCGGCGCCGATGCTGGCGCTGGCCAGGTCGGTCACGGCAAACGTTGAGGGCAGGGCGCCCGTTTCAGTAAAGGTTGGTGGTGTTTGCGGCAGATCGAGTGCGGCTTGGATGGGAGTCAGCAGGTCAGTCATCAAAGGCCCTCCGTAAGAGAAGGGCCACTATAGAAGATCATCACACCGGTGTGACAACCCCCGGTTCCAACGGCAGGTCGATACGGGCAATAAAACCGCCGTCGGGATGGTTGGCCAGCAGCAGGCTGCCGCCATGGCGTTCTGCTGCACGCCGGGCGATGGCCAGGCCCAGGCCGTGGCCCTGGGCGGTCTGGCCGGGCGCGCGGTAGAACGGCTCGCCCAGTTGGCTCAGGTGTTCGGCCTCAACGCCGGGGCCATGGTCGCGCACGCTGATCAGAATGCGCTCACCCTGGCGTTGGGCCTGCAACTCGATGGGCTGCCCCGGTGGGTTGAAGCGCTGGGCATTGCGCAGCAGGTTATCCACGGCCCGCTCGATCATGGTCGGCCAGCCTTTGAGGTGCAGGTCGGTGTCGGCGCTCAGGGCGACTTCCTGCTCTGGTGCGCCGAGTTGGGCGTCCTTTTGCAAGGTTTTGAGCAGCGGGTTCAGGTCGACCTCTTCGGCACTGGCGTTGTCTGCATCCACGCGGGCCAGCACCAGGATTTCGCTGATCAGTGCTTCCAGGCGGTCGCATTCGCGGGTCAGGCGTGGCCATAGACGCTCGCGCTCTTCAGGGCTGGCGCGTTCGGCCAGGGCCAAGGCGATGCGCAAGCGGGCCAGGGGCGAGCGCAGTTCGTGGGACACATCGCGTAGTAACTGGCGCTGGCTGCCGATCAGGCTTTGCAGGCGCGCGCCCATACGGTTGAAATCAGTGGCCAGCACACCGAACTCATCGCGGCGGTTGGCCAGTTGCGCCAGGCTGTTTTGCTGGTAAGTGGCCTGGCCGAGATCATGCACCGCACCACGTAGACGGCTGAGCGGACGGGTAATGGACAGCGTCACCAGCAGGCTGAACAAGGTCAGCACCACCAGGGCAATCGCCAAGGCACTCAGCGGCCACATCAGGCTGCTGCGGTGCCAGGCATCCAGTTCCGGGTGAGGGATGCGGTAGATCAGCAGGTAGGTGTCACCGGTTTTTTCGCTGGTGTACTCGGCCGTCAGCCGTCGCCATGGCAGGTGGCCGTCCTTGCTGTCGTTCTGTCGGGCTTCGAACGCGGCGGCACGGCGTGGGAAGGTGCCACGTACCACCGGGTCGCCGCTTTCGTTCAGCACTTGCACGTCGATGTGGTATTGGCGCTTGCGCTGTTGCAGCAGGTCCTGGGCAGCATCCTCGCCCTGGGCTTCATAGAGCTGGGTCCACTCCTGCGCCAGGTTGTTGAGGCCCGGATGACGGCTGAGAATCCAGGCATCTTGATTCAACATGTGCCCAAGCAGGATCGATAACCCGGCAACCAGGGCGATGGCCAGCCAGAAACTGGCCAGAATTCGCCAGAACAATGAGCGCACAGGAAACCCTCAAACAGGAAAAGCCCAGCGGGGAAACCGCTGGGCTGGGGACGTACAGCTAGATCATTATTGCGCTTTTTGCGGCTGTTGGGCTTTCCAGGCCTGGAATTCCTTCCACTCGGCACGGCGTTCGGCTTGTTTTTTCACGATCTCGTCGAATTTCTTCTGTTGATCGGGTTTCAGCACGGCGCGGATGTCGGCCTGGGTTTTCTGTTTGCCGGCGGCAATCTCATCCTGCATGGCTTTCTGGTCGGCGGCTGGGAGTTTGTCCAGGTACTTTTTGACCAGGTCTTTGCGAGCGTGCCATTGGTCGCCCATCAGTTTGCCAATTTGCTGGCGCTGCTCTTTGCTCAGATCCAATTGGCTGAATGGGCCGCCTTTGCCGCGTGGACCGTGTTCACCGCCGTGGCCCGGGCCACCCATCATGTGACCTTCAGGGCCGCCCATCGGGCCTGGGCCTTCTGGCATGGCGGCCATGGCAACGGTCGGCAGGGCAGCGGCGAACATCAGAGCGATAAGGGTCTTGCGCATGGTGATTCTCCTGTCTCTATTCCGGTGAGTCCGGATGTGAGTAGATTACGGAGATCAAGGTCAGCGGCGGTCAGGGGACGGTAAAGCTTGGGTAAAGAGGGTTTTTATCGAAGCTGACAAAACCCTAGAGATCAAGGAGGTCAAATGTGGGAGCAGGCAAGCCAGCTCCCACAGAGGTTCTGCAGCGTGTTCAGAGGCTGTAGTAATAGCCGCGGCTGCGCAGCGCCACGATCCGTGGCCGGCCATCCGGGTGCGGGCCGATCTTCCTGCGCAGGTTGCTGACGTGCATGTCCAGGCTACGGTCGTACAACGTCAACTTGCGCCCCAGGGCAATCTGCGCCAGTTCCTGCTTGTCCAGCGGCTCGCCGGGTTGGCGCAGCAAGGCTTCCAGCAGGCGGCTTTCAGAGACGGTGAGGGCGAACTCCTGCTCATCAATGCTGACCACACCGCGCACCGGGCTGAAGCACAGGTCGCCGAGTTCCATCTGCGTCGACACGGCCGCCGGGTGGCTGCGGCGCAGCACGGCGCGCAGACGGGCAGTGAGTTCCCGCGGGTCGCAGGGTTTGGCCAGGTAATCGTCGGCACCGAGCTCCAGGCCAAGGATGCGGTCCAGCGGTTCGCCACGGGCCGAGAGCATCAGCACCGGTAGCTCCGGGTGGTCGTTGCGCAATTGCTTGAGCAATTCCAGGCCGCTGCCGTCGGGCAGCATCACGTCGAGCACTACGGCCGCTGGGGCGGCGTCGGCCAAGGCTTTGCGGGCGCTCAAGCCGTCGTGGCAGGCGCGCACGTGAAAGCCCTCCTGGCTCAACCAGCTGGTCAGCAGCTCACAGAGCTCCTGGTCATCATCTATCAGTAACAGCTCGCTCATGACTCACTCAATTTAGCCATTGTCGACGGCGACGGTGCCCACCGCTGGCGAAGATCCCGCACAGCAAGGCGATCAGCGCGACTGCCCCGCCGGTGACGAACCACTGTTGTTGTTCGGTCAGCCAACGGGTCAAGGCACCGCCCTGTGTTTCTTTGAGTTGCTGGACCAGGCGTTGGTTCTCCTGGCGCAAGCGATTCAGTTGGGCGCTTTCGCGGGCAGCATCTGCGCTTTGCAGTTGTTTGCTCAGTTCATCCCGCAACCGTTCGCTTTCTTTCAAGCGTTGCTGCAACTCGGTGATCTGGGCGCCGGTACTCAAGGACAGGGGCGTGGAGCTGCCGGTGTTCGAGGTTTCTTCAGCGTGGGCCGTAGCCCCGATCATTAACACTGCCAACAGACACAACTGACGTAAGCGCATCGGAACTCCTGATTCCACACGAATATTCAGAACGTTGTCGGCAGGTTACCGGGAATGATGAGTCATTAGGAGTACGCCGAACCGAATAGGTTCGACGCTCCTTGGGTTACGGCAGGACTTGTTTGAACGGCTTGATCACGACGTCAGCGTAGACACCTGCCGCCACATACGGATCGGCTTTGGCCCACGCCTGTGCCGCCTCCAGGGAGGCGAACTCGGCAACGACCAGACTGCCAGTGAAACCGGCCGCGCCCGGGTCATTGCTGTCGACAGCCGGGTGCGGGCCAGCCAGCACGAGGCGGCCTTCGGCTTGCAACACGTTCAGACGCTCCAGGTGGGCCGGGCGTACGCCCAGGCGTTTTTCCAGGGAGTTGGCGACGTCGGTGGCGATGATGGCGTAGAGCATGTCAGTCCTCGGTTTTCGGCGTGGTAGGGGCGGTGTCATGCAGGTGACGCGACAGGTAGATACCCTGGCCGATCAGGAACAATACGGTCATGCCCAGGCTGCCGAAGACCTTGAAGTCGACCCAGTAGTCCTGGAAGGTAAAGGCCACGAACAGGTTGGCGGCACCACAAAACAGGAAGAATACGATCCAGGCCACGTTCAAACGTGTCCACACCGGCTCCGGCAGGGTCAGTGCATGGCCCATGATTCGCTTGATCAACAGGCGGTCGCCGATGAAGTGGCTGCCGATAAACACCAGGGCGAACAGCCAGTTCACCACGGGGGCTTTCCATTTAAGGAAGGTTTCGCTGTGGAAGGCCAGGGTCAAGCCGCCGAATACGAGGCACGCAACCAAGGTCAGCCATTGGCTTTTCTCCAGCTTGCGCTGGGAGATGAAGATGGCGCCATAGACCACGATCGAGCTGACGATCAGTACGGCGGTGGCGCTGTAGATGCCCCCGAACGACAGCTCGTGACCGGCGATGTCGATGACCCTGGGGTCGAGTTTGGTAACGATGAAAAACAGCAACAGCGGGATGAAGTCGATGAATTGTTTCACAGTAAGAGCCAGAAGCTGGATGTGGCGGCATAATAACAAACATCCTTGGTAGCGAAAGCGCCAGCTGACTTGAGGTTACATACCCCCGTGAATGTTGATTTGCACTGCCACAGCACGGCCTCCGACGGCGCCCTGGCGCCCGCGGTACTGGTTGCGCGTGCGTTTGAAAAAGGCGTGCGAGTCCTGTCGTTGACCGACCACGACACCCTTGAAGGCCTGGATGAGGCCCGCCAAGCCGCCCACGCCCTGGGCATGCAACTGGTCAATGGCGTGGAATTGTCCTGCACCTGGGGCGGCGCCACCATTCATGTGCTGGGCTACGGTTTCGATCAAGCCGCCCCGCCACTGGTGAAGGCCATCGCTCAATTGCACGATGGCCGCTGGCTGCGGTCCGAAGAAATAAGCCGCAAGCTCAGCCTCAAAGGCATGCCCAACGCCCTCGATGGTGCCCGCGCTATCCAGCAGGAGCTAGGCGACAGCGGCAACGCACCGGCCCGGCCGCACTTTGCTGACTGGATGGTGCGTGAAGGTTTTGTCAAAGACCGCGCCGAAGCCTTTCGCAAGTGGCTGGGCGCCGGCAAGCTGGGCGATGTGAAGTTGCACTGGCCGACCCTGGAAGACACCGTCGAGACCCTGCGGGCCTCCGGGGCCTGGGTCAGCCTGGCGCATCCCTGGCATTACGATTTCACCCGCAGCAAGCGCCGCAAGCTGATTGGCGACTATATTGGAGCGGGCGGCCACGCAATCGAAGTGGTCAACGGGCACCAACCCGCCGAACAGGTCGGCAGCCTGGCGATTCTTGCCCGCGAATTTGGTCTGCTGGTCAGCGCCGGCAGTGATTTTCATGGCCCAGGTGGGTGGTCCGAAATCGGCGAGTATCGCCAGGTACCTGAAGACCTGCCGCTCTTGTCGGTGCGATTCAAACATGACCCCATTACTGCCACCGTCTGAACAGGTAGAACACGTGAGTCAATTCTTCCAGATTCATCCGGAAAACCCGCAAGCGCGCCTGATCAAACAGGCCGTGGAGATTATTCGCGCCGGTGGTGTGGTGATCTACCCAACGGACTCTTCATACGCTATCGGTTGCCAGATCGGCGACAAGAGTGCGGTCGAGCGGGTCAGGCGCCTGCGTGATCTGGACAAGAATCACAACTTTGCGCTGATCTGCAGCGACCTGTCCCAGTTGGGGCTGTTCGCCAAGGTCGACACCGGCACCTTCCGCCTGCTCAAGGCGCATACACCGGGGCCCTACACCTTTATCCTCAACGCCACCCGCGAAGTGCCGCGCCTGTTGCTGCACCCGAAAAAGCGCACCATCGGCCTGCGGGTACCGGAACATCCGATTGCCCTGGCGTTGTTGGCTGAACTGGGCGAGCCGTTGATGAGTGTGTCGCTGATCCTGCCGGGTGAAGAAGAGCCGTTGTACGACCCCTATGAAATGCGTCGCCTGCTGGAAAAACATGTCGACTTGATCATTGACGGCGGCTATGGCGGCAACAAGGCTTCCACCGTGATCAACCTGGCCGACGGCGAACCGGAAGTGGTGCGTGTTGGCTGCGGCGACCCTACGCCGTTCATGGTCGAGGCCTGAATGTCGGCCGTGGAAGCCGTCGATCCCCAGGCCGGCGCCCAACAGGAACTGCCGTTCGCCATGGTCTATGGCCAGGCGGTCATGGAAATGCCCCTGGACCTGTACATTCCGCCGGACGCTCTGGAAGTCTTCCTTGAGGCTTTCGAAGGTCCGCTGGACTTGCTGCTGTACCTGATCCGCAAGCAGAACATCAACATCCTCGATATCCCGGTGGCGGAAATCACCCGCCAGTACATGGGCTATGTCGAATTGATGCAGTCGGTGCGCCTGGAGCTGGCTGCCGAGTACCTGGTGATGGCGGCCATGCTCGCCGAGATCAAGTCGCGCATGCTGTTGCCGCGCTCGGAGACGGTCGAAGCCGAAGAGGACGACCCGCGTGCCGAACTGATCCGCCGCCTGCAGGAGTATGAACGCTTCAAGGCCGCCGCCGAAGGTATCGACGGCCTGAGCCGGGTCGGTCGCGACGTGGTGGTGCCCAAGCTGGATGCACCGGAAGCGCGGGCGCGCAAGCTGTTGCCGGACGTGAGCCTGGAAGAGCTATTGATGTCCATGGCCGAAGTGCTGCGCCGTGGCGACATGTTCGAAAGCCACCAGGTCAGTCGCGAGGCGCTGTCGACACGCGAACGCATGAGCGATGTGCTTGAGCGTCTGAAGGGCGGTGGCTTCGTACCCTTTGTTGAACTGTTCACCGCTGAAGAAGGGCGTCTGGGGGTGGTGGTGACCTTTATGGCGATCCTCGAACTGGTCAAGGAGTCCTTGGTCGAGCTGGTCCAGAATGAGCCTTTTGCGGCTATCCACGTGCGGGCGCGAGCCGAATAAAGAGCTGAATCGATGAATTTGACTGAACCCCGCGAACTGGCGCCCTTGCTGGAAGCCTTTCTCCTGGCCTCGGGCAAGCCGCAATCCCTGGAGCGCCTGTTCGAACTGTTTGAAGAAGCCGAGCGTCCTGAGCCGCCAGTGTTCAAGAAGGCGCTGGAGATTCTGCGCAAGTCCTGCGAAGGCCGCGCGTTTGAACTGCGTGAAGTGGCGTCGGGTTATCGCTTGCAGATCCGTGAGAAATTTTCCCCGTGGGTCGGTCGCTTGTGGGAAGAGCGCCCACAGCGTTATTCGCGAGCGATGCTGGAAACCATGGCGCTGATCGCCTATCGCCAGCCGATCACCCGGGGCGAGATCGAGGATGTACGTGGCGTTGCGGTCAACAGCCATATCGTCAAGACCTTGCTGGAGCGCGAGTGGATTCGCATCGTTGGCTACCGTGACGTGCCCGGCAAACCGGCGATGTTCGCCACCACCAAGGTGTTTCTCGACCACTTCAACCTGAAAAATCTTGACGACTTGCCACCGCTCGCCGAGCTGCGTGAGATGGAAGCCGAGCCGGTTCTGGATTTCGACGACGCTCCGGTCCCGGCAAGCCTGCAGGAATTGGCCGATGCCAGCGCCGAGCCGGAGGAGCCCAAGGACGAGACCAGTTTCCATACCTTGTTGCTGGAACTGGACGACATGGAGCAGGGCATCAAGACCGATTTCGACGATTTGCTGCGTGATGGTGCGGTCGAGCCTGAACCTCGGGAACACGTTGAGCCAGAGCCAGATCCCGAACCTGAGCCGGAGGAAGATATCCTCGGCATCGCCGAAGCCCGGGAAAAACTCCTGGCCGCCGTCGCCGCTCTCGAACAGCCGCCACTGAGCGACGAAGAAGAGGAAGCCCGGGCCCTGGCCGAAGCCATCGAAAACGAGCGCCGCCAGTTCGAAGACTGAGTCCAATCCAACGGCCACCACAGAACCCATGTGGGAGGGGGCTTGCCCCCGATAGCCGTGTGTCAATCAACACATGTATCAACTGACCCACCGCCATCGGGAGCAAGCC